>CAYQUY010000020.1:0-17722 GCA_964420755.1 uncultured Anaerolineaceae bacterium | reverse complement strand
CAAGACCATCGAGGCCGGCCAGAAGGCTGGCGTCGAGGTGAAGATGCATGCCATCACCACCCCAGACGTCGGGATGTGGGACTGGCAGGCCAATTGGGTGGACGTCGTCCTGGTGGCGCCCCAGGTGCGCTACAAGCGCAAGAGCATTGCCCAGGCGGCCAATCCCCTCGGGATCATCGTCCAGGACATCGACACGGTCACCTTCGGTATGGTTGACGGCGACAAGCTCTTCGAGCAGGTTCGTCAGGCGGTCCAGGCCCGCGATTCGGGGACGCCTGTAGAGAAGCTCAGCGGGCGCTGAGGCGATGGTTGCCTCGTCACCGACGGAAGCACCGCTGCGCGCCATCATGGTCTGCGCCGGAGGGATGTCCTCCAGCCTGGTCGAGACGCACATCCGTCGGGCAGCCACGGCAGCTGGCGTCCCCCTTGAGCTACGCTCAATGAGCGCCTTCGAGCTAGAGCACACGGAGCTCTCGCCGGCCGCGCTTGACGTGATTCTGGTAGCGCCCCAAGTCCGCTTCCTTAGGAAGAATCTGATGAGGAAGGTGGAGCCACTGGGAATCGCTGTTCTGCCTATCGAGCCGATGGACTTCGGCATGGCCGACGGCGAGGCCATCTTGAGGGGACTGCTGGCTGGGCTCGGACGGCGATGAGGCCGGCGGATTCCATCGAAAGACGGACGGGGAAAGGGATCGAGCCTTGCTGATTCGAGGTCTCCTGGTCGCGCTGAGCGGGTTCCTCTTCATCTTTGCCCCGGGCCTGCCCATGGGGCTCCTGCGCCGCTATGGGCGCGGCTTCCCCCGCGAGTTCCTCTACTGGGGGATGGGCATCTGCCTGGTTGTGTCCTTCCTCACCGCCTTGATTCAGAGCATGGTCCGCCAGTCCATTCAGGGGATCGGCTCGACGGCCGTGGCCACCGCGGGTGAGCCAAGCACGATCGCGCTGTCCCTGGTCACGCCAGCCCTCATGGCCCTCTTGCTCGCGGCCGGCATGGCGATCTACTCGCGGCGCAAGACGCTGGCCGAGGAAGAGCGCACCGAGGCAGGCCTGACGCTGGGCTTCGGGGCAGGGCTGATCGTGCAGGTGTTCCGTGGGCTTGACTTCGTTGGCGCTGGCCTCCGTCTGGCCTACGAGGGTGCCGGCGATCCGGGTCTGGCGCCCCTAGCGAACCCGCCCATGCTCAACCTAGTTGTAGGCCTGCTCGCCGAGATTCTGTTCCGCATCGCCGTGATGACCGTGAGCGGGGTAGTCGGTATCCTGGTGGTGCGGTCGCTCAGCGGCTCGGGGCGCCTGTTCTGGCTGGGGGTGGCCACGTATGCTGTCTTCTCCTGGCCGATCTTGGCCGCCCAGCTGGCCATGGGCGGTGGCGCCGGGCAGGCTCTGCTGGAATCGTCGAGCCTCCTCGCCTCCGCCCTGACCGTGGTCTACCATCTGATCGTGATCGCGCTGGCCTACCGCTGGCTGCAACGCACGCTCACGCAAGCCCCGCCAGGTGTTGCTGTTCCGGCGGATAGTCCTCGCCGCACACGCAAGAAGGGATGAGTGAGCCAGACGACGGGCACTTCAGACCCGCTGGCCGGGCAAGGAAGGCTTGGGATGGATGAGAGGGCCGTTCCTCTGTTCAAAGGCAAGGATGGCCGGCTGATGGTCCTGGTTCCGGCCGGGGAGTTCCTTTTTGGTCCCGACCGGCAGAAGGCGTCGACCGGGGCCTTCTACATCGATCGCTTCCCGGTGACCAACGCCGACTACAAGAAGTTCGTCGAGGATACCCATTGGGAGGAGCCCGCTCACTGGAGGCGCGGCACCTGGCCGGAGGGCAAGGCCGACCACCCGGTGACTCAGGTCACCTGGGAGAGCGCCACAGCCTATGCCCAGTGGGCCGGCAAACGCCTGCCGACGGAGGAGGAATGGGAGAAGGCCGCTCGCGGGACCGACGGACGGGTCTGGCCATGGGGCAGCGCCTTTGACAAGGACAAGTGCAACACCAGCGAGAGTGGGATCTGGGACACGACCCCGGTGGGCAAGTACTCGCCGGCGGGCGACAGCCCCTTTGGAGCGGCCGACATGGCTGGCAACGTGTACGAGTGGATCGGCGGCAAGCCCTCGCCCCTGCGCATGCCTCTCCGGGGCGGCGACTGGTTGGATGGCCAGAATGAGGCCACGACTTTCGCCCGCCGCATGCACACGCCCAAGCGCAAGAACGACTTCATGGGATTCCGCTGTGTCGCCGATACGGCCACGCCGGCACAGGCTGGCGAGGGCGGTTCATGACGTCGGGTCTGCAGCTAGTCCTGGTGCGGCACGGGGAGACCGAGTTCACAGAGCTTGGTCTTCTGCATGGTCGCCTGGATAGCCCGCTGAGCGCGCGCGGAAGACGACACGCCGAGCAGGTTGCCATGCGACTCCGGGGCGAGCGCTTCGACGGTTTCTACTCCAGCCCGCAGGGCAGGGCGATGGAGACGGCGGGGATCATCGGCCGGGCCGTTGGGCTGACGCCCGAGCCTGTGGACGGTCTGCGTGAGGCTGACTATGGCTGGCTGGAGGGTCGGCCCATTATCCGGTACGACCCGGCCGGCCTGGGTGTCAAGATGCTGAGGCCAGTCACCATGGCTGTTCTCCGTCTGACCGGAGAGCAGCCAGGTCAGATCGCTGACCGAGTCCGTCTGGCTCTGGAGACCATCACCGTTACCCACCCAAGCGGCCGGGTGCTGGTTGTCACCCATTGGGGGGTGCTCAGCATGATCATGGCCTGCTTGGTGGACCATGACCTGAGAGGCTGGAGGAACCATGGCCCCTGGGCGGCCTGTGGGATCACTGAGTTCCGCGCTCCCGATGGGCTTCCTCCGCTCGGAGCCATGGGCCCGATTCCGAAGCTGGCATTGAGTTGGCAGATCGTCCGCCTGAACGATTCCGCCCACCTTGGAGAGGGGAATCCCCTGTGAGCACAGCGGCAGCCTGGGAGCAAACGCTATTCCAGTTGATCCTTCATGCGGGCAACGCGCGCTGCAAGGCCAAGGAGGCCGCCGAGCACGCCGGCGAGGCCGACTGGGCCCAGGCGCAGGCCTGCATGCAGGAGGCCAACGCCGAGCAGCTCGAGGCGCACAAGATCAACGCCGACATCATCCGCCGGGAAGCGAAAGGCGAGTCCGTCGGCTTCTCGGTCCTGCTGATCCACGCCATGGACTTGCTCCTCCTGGCCTGGAGCGAGTTGGACTACACCGAGCAGTACATCAGCATGTGCAAGCGCGTTCGGGCGCTGGAAGATGAGGTGAAGGAGTGGCGAAGTCAAGCATCGAAAAGCTGACCGTCATTGGCGGGGGCAGCTCCTACACCCCTGAGTTCGTGGACGGATTCATCCAGCACGAGCAGGATGTCACCGTTGGTGAGATCGCTCTCTTCGACGTGGACGCCGGGCGCCTGAAGGTTGTGGGCGGCATGGTCCAGCGGATGGTGCACCATGCCGAGCTCGAGACCAAGGTCACGCTCAGCCAGAAGCGGCCCGAGGCCGTCGAGGGGGCACAGTTCATCGTCTCCTCCATGCGGATCGGCCAGATGGCGGCTCGCATCCGGGATGAGAAGATTCCCCTCAAGTACGGTGTGCTCGGCCAGGAGACGACCGGACCGGGCGGAACCCTCAAGGCCTGGCGGACGATTCCGGTGACCCTGGACACCGCCCGCGACGTTGACAAGTACGCTCCCGGCGCCTGGTACCTCAACTTCACCAACCCTTCCGGCATCATCACCGAGGCCCTGCTCAAACACACCGGCCTGAAGGCCGTCGGCCTGTGCAACAACCCGATCAACATGGAGGCCGCCGCCGCAGGGTTCTTTGGAGTCGAGGAGCGGGAGATCTTCCTCGACTGGGTGGGCCTGAACCATGTCAACTGGATCCGGCGGGTCTTTGTCCGTGGCCGGGATGCCACCGCGGAGCTGATGGGTAGGCTGGAGGAGCTTCCCCAACATCCGCTGTGGCCCTACTTCATCGACCCTGAGATGATCCGCGCCCTTGGCGTCTTCCCCACCTACTACCTGCAGTACTACTACAACCACCCCGGGAAGCTGGCCGAGGCCAAGGCGGCGGAGAAGTCGCGCGGCGAGGTGGTGCTTGAGGTGGAGAAGGAGCTGATGGAGAAGTACGCCGATCCGAACCAGGTCGTCAAACCACCGGAGCTCAGCCTCCGAGGCGGCGCCCGCTATTCGGAGGCGGCCTTCCGGCTGATCCTCTCGCTGCTGCTCGACCGGCGCGATATCCAGATCGTCGTGACGCGCAATGGCACAAGCCTCCCCGACCTACCGCCGGAGGCCTCGGTCGAGGTTCCATGTGTGGTCGGCGCCCACGGGGTGACGCCCCTGAGCATGGGCCGGCTGCCAGAGACCATTCGCCCGCTGTGCATCCAGGCCAAAGCCTGGGAGAGTTGGACGGTCGAGGCGGGCGTCACTGGGAGTCGAAAGGCAGCACTGATGGCTATGGCCACCAACCCTCTGGTGCCCTCGTTCGAAGTCGCCAAGGCTCTCCTGGACGAGATGCTGGAGGCGAACCGGGACTACTTGCCGCAGTTCTTTCCGAAGAGGAACTAGGCGAGGGCGGGAACCCGGGGAATCGATATCTCGCCCATGATGGAGGTGCGATGACGAAGATCGACCTGACCGCGCCGCTGGCTCTCCCGGACTCCATGGTCAACCTGGTCCCCATCCACGCCGCGGGGCACGAGATCACGATTGGGGAGGGCCACCTGGAGCGGCAGTACCTGGAGATCGCCGACGAGGTCAAGGCCGCGATCGAGGCGGTGCTGCCAACCGGCAAGTACACGCTTGGCCCCAACGTGACCCGGTTCGAGGAGGCCTTCGCCGCTTACTGCGACAGCCGATTCAGCATCGGCATCTCGACCGGCACCGAAGCCCTCCACCTCGCCCTGGCGGCGCTGGGGGTCGGCCCGGGCGACGAGGTGATCACCGTTGCCAATACCTACATCGCCACGGCCCTGGCCATCACCTACACCGGCGCCAAGCCTGTGTTCGTCGATGTCGACCCCCGGACCTTCAACATGACGGCCGAGCTGGCGGCGGAGAAGATCACGCCACGCACCAGGGCGCTCCTCCCCGTTCACCTCTACGGGCATCCGGTCGACACGGATCCGATCATGGCGCTGGCCAGGGAGCGCAACCTGATGGTGCTCGAGGACGCCGCCCATGCCCATGGCGCCAAGTACAAGGGGCGAAAGACCGGATCGCTGGGACACATGGCGGCCTTCTCGTTCTACCCGGGAAAGAACCTGGGCGCCTATGGCGATGGCGGCGCCATCACGACCAGCGATGCCGAGCTGGATGAGAAGGTGCGCATCCTGCGCTATGTTGGCCAGCGTTTCAAATTCGTCCACGAGGTGATCGGCTTCCAGGAGCGGTTGGACGAGATCCAGGCGGCCGTGTTGAGCGTCAAGCTCAAGCGGCTGGATGAGTGGAACCAGCGTCGGCGTCGCTGGGCATCGATCTACGATGAGATGCTCGCCGGCACCCCGCTGCAGCTCCCCTACGTCGCTCCGGATGTATACCACGTCTACTACTCCTACGCCTCGATTGCCCCTTCGGAAGAGGAACGCAACAGACTGCTCTCCTACCTCCTGGAGCGGGGGATTGGAGCCTTCGCCATGTATCCGGCGCTGGTGCCGATGCAGGCCGCCTACGCGGATATGGGACACAAGGAGACGGACTTCCCCGTCGCGGCCAGCTACGCCCGCCGCGTCCTCAACCTCCCCATGTTTGAGACCCTGCGCGAGGATGAGGTGAGACAGACGGCGGAGACCATCCTCGCTTACTACGACCGGGCGTGAGTCGCGCCTGCGTTGGCCACGATTCGTAGGGGCGGTTGACCAACCGCCCCTACCCATGGAGGCGCGCGAGGAATCCTATGGCAGAACGCATCAAGCTGGCGGTTCTGGGCGGCAGCGGTGTTGCCACCCCACAGTTGATCCAGACCCTGGCTGAGCGGGAGGACCGGCAGCCGACCGAGGTTGTCCTGATTGGAAGGACAGCCGACAAGCTGGAGCGCGTGGCCGCGCTCTGCGTCCACCTGGCGGAGGGCGCCCGAGTCCCTCTCCAGGTCCGCCACACGACCGATCACGCCTCCGGGTTGGAGGGCGCCGACTATGTCCTGAACCAGATTCGGGTGGGCGGCTACAAGGCCCGGGCGTTCGACGAGACCTTTCCGCAGGCATACGGCATCCCAGGTGAGGAGACGTTCGGGCCGGGAGGCATGGCCAATGCCTTGCGCACTGTACCCGTGACGCTCGAGGCCTGCCGGGTGATCGGGCAGGTCGCCCCGCGGGCGCTCTTGGTCAATCTGGCGAACCCCAGCAGCTACGTCCAGTATGCCGTGACCCGCTACTCGCAGGTTGAGGTCGTGGGCGTGTGTGATTCCCCCGCCGGCCTGGCACAGGCGGTGGCCGCGGCCGTCGGAGCGCCGGTGGAGGAGGTCTGGGTTGGCTATGTGGGCATGCATCACTTTGGGTGGGTGACCGAGGCACGCTGGAAGGGCCGCGACATCCTGCCGGAGGTGCTGGCGAAGCTGGAGCAGTTCCCCAGCCTGCCGGTTGACGCTGATCTGGTGCAGGCGATGGGCGCTATCCCGACCTCCTACTTCAAGTACTACTACCACCCCGACCGCATGCTCGAGAAGCAGAAAGGCAAGCCCACCCGGGCGGATCAGCTCCTGGAGCTCGAGGCGAGGATCCTGACTGACTACAAGGATCCCGGCCTGCGCCGGCTGCCGGAGAGCCTGGTATCACGCGGCGCGGGCTGGTACAGAACCAGCATCGTTCCTGTCATACTGGCCCACGCCAACGACAGCCGGTCCATCTTCACGCTCAACGTCCGCAATGGCACAACCCTGCCTTGGATGCCCGCCGAGGCGATCATCGAGCTGCCAACGCTGGTCACGCGCCAAGGTTTCTATCCGCTCCAGGCGCCACTGACCCCACCTGACATCCAGGCGATGCTGCGCCGCAACGCGGCCTGCGAGATGTTGTGGGTTGAGGCGATCATCGAACGCTCCTACGACAAAGCGTTGCGGGCGATGATGCTCAATCACCTGGTTCACAGCCTGGATCAGGCCCGCGGTCTTCTCAAAGAGATCTGGCCTCAGTAGGCGGACGAGGGCGCGGGGGAGCATCTGCCAATGGGACATGAAGCCCCCTGTGTGCTAGGCGTGGATGGTGGTGGGACGCGCACGACGTGCGTGATCCTGGACGGCACTGGCCGGGAGATCGGCCGGGGTCTGGCAGGGCCGTCCAATCATCAGTCGGTGGGCGTCGAGGCTGCCCAGAAGGCAATGGCCGAGGCCGCGGCCTCGGCGCGTCAGGCCGCGGGTGATCCGCCTCTGGCCGCGGCCTGTTTCGGCATGGCCGGGCTGGACCGCGAGGAAGACCTGCGCCTCCTCCGCCGCATGGCTCAGGAGGTACTGGCGGGCGTCCCGGCCGAGGTCGTCCACGACGCTGACATCGCCCTGGTCGGGGGGACCGGAGGCCGACGACAGGGTGTGGTGGTCATCGCCGGCACGGGGTCGATAGCAGTTGGCTTTGCGGCGGATGGGAGGACGGCCCGAGCCGGTGGTTGGGGCCATGCTTTGGGGGATGAGGGAAGCGGATATGACCTTGCCCGCCGCGGCCTGAACGCGGCCTCACGCGCCGTCGATGGCCGCGGCCCGGCAACCCTCCTGAGCGTTCGGCTGCCCCAGGCAGCCGGCGTGGCGACGCTCGAAGCCGTGGCCGATCGCGTCTATCTGGAGCAATGGACGCCTGCCCAGGTGGCCTCGCTGGCGCCAGCGGTACTGGCCGCAGCGGAAGAAGGCGACGAGGTGGCCGGGGAGATCGTCCGGACCGCTGGCCGTGAGCTGGCGCTGGCTGCCATCTCGGTCATCCGGGCGCTGGGGATGGAGCAGCAGAACTTCGAGGTCGTCCTCTCAGGAGGGATCTTCGCCGGAAGCCCACGCATGGTGGAGGCGGTCCGCCGGCAGGTGCAGGCCTTTGCGGCGGGGGCAGACTCGCATCTCCCCCGGAATGAGCCGGCCCTGGGTGCGGCCTGGATGGCCCTCGAGAGGGCAAAGGCTGCTAGCCAGACGGCTCCGTGATTCGGCCGTACAGCTCAGGGCGGCGGTCCCGGAGCATGTCGAGCTCGTACTCGCCCGGGACAAAGACGCGGTGCTTCTCATCGCTGCGCCGCAGGTCCACCTCAGCGATCAGTAAGGCTTCCTCGTTCGTCCCCGCTTCGGCCAGGGTTTCCCCATCCGGGCTGACGATCATGCTCCTCCCAAGATAGCCGCGGCCTCGCTCCTCTCCTACGTGATCGGCGGCGACGAGAAAGACGCCATTCTCCGCCGCGCGCGTCCGGGCCACATGGTTCGGATAGAGCGTGGCGGCCGCGGGCCATGCCGTCGACAGGAGGATGGCCTGGGCGCCTCGCAGAGCCAGGACGCGTGCCGGCTCGGGAAAGCGCAGGTCATAGCAGATGAGAAGGCCAAGCCTGCCGTGGGGGGTGTGGATGGGTTCGAGCGGGAGGTCACCCGGCTCGACAAAGCGATCGACGCCTAGACACAGAAGATGTGCCTTGCGGTACTTGGCAAGCACCCCTTGCGGGCTGACAAGCACGGCTGTGTTGAACACTCGACCGGCCCGATCGATTTCCAGGGTCCCGACGAGAGCAAGCAGGGCCGTCCTGCTGCAGGCTTCCTGAATGCGATCGGTGCGAGGGCCGGGGACCGGTTCGGCGGCTTGAAGGCATTCCTCGGCCGTGAGGAAGTATCCGGTCAGGATGCACTCCGGGAAGACGGCCAGGTGGGCGCCCTCCGCCGCCGCACGCTCGAGCCACACGATCACCATGGCCAGGTTGCGGTCCGCATCGAGGGGGGTGGTCTCCATTTGAACGGCAGCAAGGCGAATCATCGGTTGCCTCCCAAGGCGATGGGGGCGGGGGATAGGCTGTGTCGAGTATACCCGCGTGCTCATGATCGGACGGGGGGCAAGAAAGCGGGCAGGGCATCCCCTAGGGGATGCCCTGCGGTGTCTGGCATATGCGAGGCGGGCGGAGACTCAGCCGGTCTCGCGCCCTTCCAGTCGCTCGAGGGCGTGGTCGATCAAGCTGCGCGCCGCCAGAAGCATCTCCCGCCGGGCCGCCCGCCGGTGTTCGAGGAACTCGGGCGGCAGCAAGACCTTGGCGCTCTCATGGAACTCGGACCTGGCGGCCTTGAAATGCTTCCGGGCCTCTTCTGGAACCCAGCGTCGCCCTTTCTCCCGCATCCTTTCTTTCTTCGTCTGCTCGGCCATGGCAACCTCCTGAACCCTGACCGCTGACGATCGACCACGGACGACCGTCCGTGCTCTATTACCTCGAACGCATTATACCTCGCTTCCGGATGAGCTCTCCCCGTAGGTACGTATCAGAGCCTCTCGATCACTGTTGCCGTGGCCATGCCGTGCCCGGTGCACATCGTCTGCAAGGCGTATCGCCCGCCCGTGCGCCGGAGCTCGTGCACCAGCTTGGTCATCAGAATGGCCCCCGTCGCTCCCACCGGATGTCCATGGGCGATGGCGCCGCCGTCGGGGTTGACCTTGGCCATGTCGGCGCAAATCTCGGATTTCCAGCTGAGCACGACCGAGGCGAATGCCTCGTTGATCTCGATAACGTCCATCTGGTCGATCGACAATCCCGCCCGTTGGAGGACCTTGCGGGTGGCTGGGATCGGGCCATCCAGCATCAGGACGGGATCGGTGCCGACGACGGCGCGGGCCACCAGACGGGCCATCGGCTTGAGGTTGTGCTGCTTGACAGCGCGCTCGGACGCCAGCAGGGCAGCCCCCGCGCCGTCGCTGATCTGACTGCTGTTGCCCGCCGTAATGACCCCGTCCGGCTTGAACGCAGGCGGGAGGGCTGCCATCTTCGCCCGGTCCGGAGGAATCCGGACCCCCTGGTCACGGTCAACCACCCGTGTTTCCCCTTGTCCGTTGGTGACCCTCACAGGAGCGATTTGCTCGGCCAGGCGGCCGTCCTGGATGGCGGCGCCGGCGCGCAGATGGCTCTGGTAGGAATAGTCATCCAGCTGCTCTCGGGTCAAGTGGTACTTCTCCGCCATCATCTCGGCGCTGATCCCCTGGTGAACAAGCCGGTAGGGGAAGTCGGAGGGCCACTGGCTGGGGTAGTCGGCCCCGATGGGCTGATGCGACATCATCTCGATGCCGCCTCCGATGGTCAGGTCCATGTCTCCGGCCAGGATTTCCTGCGCCCCGAAGTGGATGGCCTGCTCGGCCGAGCCGCACATCCGGTTGAGCTGGACGGCGGGAACGGTGACCGGGAATCCGGCCTTGAGCATTGCCAGGCGAGCGATGTTGGCGCCCTGGTCGCCGACGGGTGTGACGCAACCCATGATGATGTCCTCGACCAGCCCGGGCTCGACCCCGGCACGGCGTGTCACCTCCCTCAGGACATGGGCCGCAAGGTCAACCGGGGCGACGGGGTACAAGGCACCGCTCTGGGGTTTGCCAACCCCGATGGGCGTTCGAACCGCAGCGATGAGGTACACTTCTGGCACCAGACGACCTCCTGGCAACGTGGGGTGCGTGAGAGACGGTCGTCTCCGCCTCAGGGGGTTGCCACGCATCACAGAATACGCCCGCCTGTGGGCGGCGTCAACCGGCTGCGGACGCGCCGGACGGTCTTGGTGACTGAGATAGCCGGTGGCGCGGCGGGGCCGAGCCTCCTGGTCATGCGGGAGCTCGGCGAACGGAGGGTTTCCCATGCGCCGGATTCTGCCTGGGCTCCTGGTGCTAACATTCGCGGCCGCCTGCGGGCGAGCCTCGACCCGAGAGGTGCAGGCTGCTGACGATCTGATGACAGCTTTGCGCGGCGCGGGGGTCGAAGTCGAGGTTGTGGGAGAGCGCGAGGCGGGCGCCTTCGGGGTCGCCGGTCAGGCGTGGCACGTGGGCGCGGCCGAGGTCTGGGTGTATGAGTACGACGACCAGGCGGGGCGCGAAGCTGTGTCGGCGACCATTGACCGCAACGGACAGATCGCCGGAGACACCCTGATCAACTGGACCATCCGGCCGAACCTGTGGGCCAAAGGGCGACTGATTGTGGCCTATGATGGGACGGATGGTGGCACCATCGTCCTCCTGACAGGCCTGCTTGGAGATTCACTGACGGTCGAAGCCCCGCCGGTGGACGAGCCCTACCCTCCGGCCGTAACCGCCGCCATCGGAGCCCTGGCGGAGGATCTTGGTCTCGATCCGGGGATGATCGACGTCGTCGGATTCGAGACGGTCGATTGGCCGGATGCTTGCCTCGGTCTGCCGGCGGAGCATGAGATCTGCGTTGCGGAGGTCACCCCCGGCTGGCGCGTCGTCTTGCGGGCTAGTGGATGGGAATATGAGCTGCACACTGATTCCCTGGGCAGCCGGATCCGTGGGCTCC
Organism: uncultured Anaerolineaceae bacterium; assembly: GCA_964420755.1. Lineage (GTDB taxonomy): Bacteria > Chloroflexota > Anaerolineae > Anaerolineales > E44-bin32 > DATEAV01. The sequence goes on along the minus strand of CAYQUY010000020.1, from coordinate 6,268 downwards.
CCGCTATGGAAAGCCCGTGACTGAGCGGTCGGTCCGGTCCGGTCCGGGTCGCCTAGGCGAAGTCATCGCCCTTTTTCTCCGGCTTGGGTTCACAGCCTTCGGCGGGCCGGCGGCCCACATCGCCATCATGCGTGACGAGGTTGTCCGGCGCCGCCGCTGGGTGGATGACCAGACCTTTCTCGACCTGCTCGGCGCAACGAACCTGATCCCGGGTCCCAATTCGACCGAGATGACCATTCATTTGGGCTACGTGCGCGCCGGCTGGCCCGGTTTGATCGCTGGGGGCGCCTGCTTCATCCTGCCTGCCATGCTGATGGTCATCGGCCTGGGCTGGGCGTACCAGCGCTACGGCACGACCCCGCAGGTCGGCTGGCTGCTCTACGGCATCAAGCCGGTCGTGATCGGGCTTATCCTCAATGCGCTGTCGGCGTTGGGGCGAACGGCGGTCAAGGGCTGGCTGGCAGCGGTGGTCGGGGCGGTGGTTCTGGGACTGTACTTCATGGGTTACAACGAGATTGCTCTACTGTTCGCCGCCGGTGCCGTGGTCATGCTGACCTCCAACCTGCACCGTCTGCGGAGGATGCCTCCCGGGGCGGCTCTCCTGCCGGCGGTGGGCTTGGCAACCCCCTTTGCGGCGGCCTCTGCCTTCAGCCTCCCGCTCCTCTTCGCGACCTGCCTGAAGATCGGCGCTGTGCTGTACGGCAGCGGCTACGTCCTGCTGGCGTTTCTGCGGGCAGACTTCGTCACCCGCCTGGGATGGCTGACGGACCAGCAGTTGCTGGACGCGATCGCCGTCGGCCAGGTCACCCCGGGGCCGCTGTTCACCAGCGCCACGTTCATCGGCTACCTGCTTGGAGGCGTCCAGGGAGCCCTCCTGGCAACGCCGGGAATCTTCCTGCCCTCGTTCGTCTTCGTCGCTGTCAGCAACCCCTTCGTTCCCCGTCTGCGCCGGTCGCCCTGGTTTGGGGGTCTGCTGGACGGCGTCAATGTGGCTTCGCTGGCGCTTATGGCTGCCGTCACCCTCCAGGTGGCGCGCGCCTCCGTCGTTGACTGGACCACCGCCCTCCTGGCAGTCGCGGCTACCGTGCTCCTCCTCCGCTTCAAAGTGAACAGCACGTGGCTTGTGCTCGGCGGAGGGCTGGTCGGCCTCCTGGTTCACTGGTTGTAAGCATACATCCTGGACGAATCGGAGCCTCTGGATGAACACCACCGCTGAAAGACAACCGCGATTGCCGCGCAACGTTTGGGTTGTCACCGTCACCTCCCTCCTGACGGACATCTCATCCGAGATGATCAGCAACTTGCTGCCTCTTTTCCTGTACAACGTCTTGGGAGTGCGCACCAACATCATCGGCTTGATCGAGGGTGTGGCCGAGACAACGGCCAGCTTGCTCAAGGTCTTCTCCGGCTGGCTTTCCGATCTCCTGGGGAGGCGCAAAGGCCTGGCCGTTCTCGGCTATGCCCTCTCGACAGTGGCGAAGCCGTTTCTCTATTTCGCCACTTCCTGGGGCTGGGTGCTGGGGGTGCGCTTCGCTGACCGCACCGGCAAGGGACTGCGCACCGCTCCCCGGGACGCCTTGGTAGCGGACAGCGTGAATCAAAAGCAGCGCGGGTTGGCCTTCGGCCTGCACCGCGCCGGGGATACCGCCGGGGCCTCTCTCGGTGTGCTGGCGGCGCTGGTGGCCACGCTGGCCGCGCAGCGCGGCGCGGTGCTGGAGCGCCATACCTTCCAGATCGTTGTCCTGCTGAGCCTGATCCCCGGTGTGCTGGCTGTACTGGTATTGTGGCTGGGGGCGCAGGAGGTCAAGCGGCCGGGGAAGGTGGCCGAGAGGCCGCGCCTCTCGCTGGCCGGCTTTGACCGGCGCTTCCGCCTCTTCCTCATCCTCGTCGTGCTGTTCACCTTGGGCAACTCCTCGGACGCGTTCCTGGTCCTGCGAGCGCAGAATGTCGGGCTCTCGGTCACTGGCGTGCTGGGGATGATGCTGACCTTCTACCTGGTCTACGCCCTGATCTCCAGCCCAGCCGGCGCTCTGTCGGACCGGGTCGGCCGGCGTAGGCTTCTGGTGACGGGGTGGCTCCTCTATGCTTTCGTCTACCTCGGTTTCTCGCGGGTGGCCGCTGGTTGGCAGGCCTGGGGGCTGATGGCCGTCTACGGGGTCTGCTACGGGCTGACGGAGGGCATCGCCAAGGCCTTTGTCGCCGACCTGGTGCCGGCCGAGCGACGGGGCACAGCCTACGGCGTCTACAACGCCGCCGTCGGCCTGATGGCATTCCCGGCCAGCCTGATCGCCGGGATTCTGTGGCAGGGAGCCTTTGGCTGGGACGGGTTCGGCCCGGCGGCGCCCTTCCTCTTTGGCGCTTGTCTGGCACTAGCAGCCGCGATAGCGCTCGGGTTCTTGGGCGAGCCGGTCCGCGGCGGAGAGATCCCATGAACCCAGTCGTGACCCGAGTCCGCACGCCCGTCCGACGACAAGGGGCAGAGGGCTTCCTGCTGATTACCTTGTTGAGCTTCGCCGCCTCGGTGGCGGCTACGCGGCTCTTTCTGACGTTGACCGGCTACCCTCAGATCGGCGGCGGGGGGATTCACATCGCCCACGTCTTGTGGGGGGGCCTGCTGCTATTCATTGCCGCCCTTCTGCCGTTGATCTATGCGAACCGTTGGGTGTACACGGTGGATGCAGTGCTGGCGGGGGCCGGCATCGGCCTCTTCATTGATGAGGTGGGCAAGTTCATCACCCAAACCAATGACTACTTCTACCCGGGAGCGGCGCCCATCATCTATGCCTTCTTCCTGCTGACCGTTCTGCTCTACCTGCAGATTCGACACCCACCGTCTCTCGACCCCCGCGCCGAGCTCTACCGCGCCCTCCAAGGGCTGGAGGAGGTCCTAGATCGGGATCTCGAGGCCCACGAGCAAGCCGAGCTAGAGGATCACCTGGAGGCTGTCATTCAGCGGAGCCGACAGCCAGAGCTGTCGCAGCTGGCCAGCCAGCTGCGGGACTTCGTGGCCACAACCCCGGTCACGCTGGCTCCCGCAGCGCCATCGTTCTTGGAACGGCTGGCTGCACGGGTCAGGGCCAAGGAGGAGCGCTGGTTTGGCCGGCCCCGGTTGAGGATTCTTGTGGGGATTGGCCTGGTTGCGACGGGTGTCCTTGCCGTCCTAAACCTGGGGCTGATGGTCTCCTTCAACGTCCTGCCAGGGTGGTTGCAGGAGATGGCCAGTGGTTGGGTGATTGATACCCGCGTGGCGACTGCCGGCGGGGCGGCCTGGTTCTCGGCTCGGGTTGCGTTGGAGGCGGCGGTAGGCGTGCTGCTCCTGCTAGCTGCGATCCTGCTGGCCGGGGGCAAGGACAAGCACGCTTTGGGCCTGGGCTATCTGGGGCTTCTCCTCTCGCTGACGGCGGTGAACCTCGTCGTGTTCTACTTCGGCCAATTCTCTACGATTGCCCTGGCAGCGCTCCAGTTTGTCGTCCTGCTGGGGGTGATCCGCTACAGGAAGCGCTTCCTGCCCCGTTGACCCGGCGCTCCTGCGATGACAGCACCATCAACTCAATCCCCCGGATGCCCCGCTGCCGTTCGAGTGGGCTCAAAGTGATGCTTGCTCCGATTGCGCCGGTGACGGTAAGATACGGGCCGATTCTTGCTGGGCGAAGTGCGCGGAGGTGCATCATGGCATCCACCAAACCGAGGATCCGGCTCGGGGTGCTGATCCTGCTCGTATTCAGCCTGTTGGCCTGCCCGCTGGCCATGAACGGTTTCGCGCCCCGTTCCGACGCCTATGCCCAGATCGAATTCACCCCTAACGTCGCCACGTTGTCCATTACCTAGACCCTCGTCCCGGCGACGATCGGTTCGGGTGGGGAGAGCTCCTCGGGAGTGCTGATCTGCGCCTTATCTGGATGACCGATGAGACAGGCACTCACTACCTTGTTGTCTCTGCAGACGATCTGCAATTCGCCGGCCTCCCCGACGGCAGCAGCTTCGCGGATCTGATCGAAGACCGAGAGACCGAGATTGACTACATCCGCGACCGCGGGTGGGAGATCACGGGAAGCATCGTGGCACCCGGAGGCCTCATCGTAGGTCTCCTGCTCCTCTGTCCAGAGACCGCTGGCACGACATGCCTCCTGGCGGGCCTGGGCGCTCTTGCTACCGGGGTGGGCAATATCGTGCGTAATGCGGGGATGGAGGCCGACGCACAGGCGCGGCTTGCGACACTCGAGGAGAACCTGGACGGGCGTTTCCAACAGATGACGCTCACCGTTGTCACGCCCCCTTAGGGAGGAGTAAGCATGCGAACCGCAGCTTCAGCTAGCCTTTCCGCTGGTTTCTGGAGGACAGCTGCTCTCACCATGGCCTGGGAGGCTCTGCCCGTGGGGGTCTATGGTCTCTTCCAGGGTGTTGCACTCTGGGGGACCCTCTTGACAGTCGTCGGCCTCGCGGCCCTAGGGGTCGCCTTGAGCACGCCGGTGATTCAATGGGCGCAAGCACGGCGTTCATCCCGCCCTCTTGCCACGCTGCTGATTGTGTCGTTCACCGCGTCTGCAATCATCGAGGTATGGTTTGCCGCGCGACCTTTGCCGCTCTACGTCGCGCCAAAGGCCGCCGTGCTCGTTCATGGCCTGATCCTGCTAGCGCTGACGGCGCTCACGGCTTGGCAACTGATGAGATCGCGGTATGCGAAGTAGGGGCTCCCTGCGCCGCGGCCTCGAGGCCCCCTCCGGCTATGAGGGGGCCTTCTTCTTCGTGGCCGCGATCCTGGGGGACGGGTGTATCGAAGCAAACGTCCAGGGCTCATGGGCCGGTTCCGCCAAATGGAACTCAGCATCAGCGGTCCCTAGAGGAGGATCGGTATGGAGTCTCGGCAGACAACAGGCCATCTGCCTCGCCTATTCTGGACCCTGGGAATGCTCACCGTGACCTGGGGGACTCTCGCGCCAGGCCTGTACTTCCTCTTCTCGGGAGAAGCCACGTGGGGTACTCTGCTTTCGGCCGTTGGAGCGGCGGCTCTGGTTGCGACCCTGAGCCGGGCGATCCAGATGAAGCTCGAGGCTCGGGTCGTGTACCGCCCTCTTGCGATTCTCCTCGTCGCACTTGCGATTGTCTTGTCGCTCTCTGAAACCTGGATAGCGCTCTCCATCGCTCCCGTCAGCCACTATCCTCCCGGCCTCGTAGGGATGCACGCCGGGCTGCTGTTGCTCCTGGGTGCGGCCACCGGATTGCAGCTGCGCCGATCGCCCAGTGGCGGATGAGAAGTTCGCCGTCCCCGGGCGGGCAGGTTCCCGTGGTGAGAGCAGCGAGGCGTTGGCGCCGCAGGCCGAGGGTCGACCCGTTCATGGGGAAGGCGCAGACTCCGCCGGCGAGGCTCGGAGAAGGCCTACGTTCGATGGGGTGTTTCGGCCATCTGCGGGCGCTCCAGGTACGGCGCCAGGATCGAGGGTGCCTCGGGGTGGTCGACGTGCAGGGCGTGATCGTACTCCCCTGCTTCTATGGGCCTCTCGTACCGGATGGGTCGGCGGATCCCAAAAAGGCCCCAGAAGCGGGTGATTCCCACCAGTAGCTGGTAGCGATACTCCTGCATCTTCAATGACTGCCACTCCACGATCGATCCCATGGCACCCTGGACTCGCGCCTTGGTCCGAACGATGCGGAAGATCTGGCTTGGGTCACGATAGCCGATAGGTGAGATGAGGACGGCATGGGCAGTGAGCACAAGCGCACTGAATGAGATCAAGACTACCCAACCGCCCTCGGTCCACTTGCCCACGATCTGCCCGACGAACACGAGTGCGGCCAGGGTAGCTGCGAGTGTTGCACCCGCCATACCCCAGCGGCGGGCGTGCCCAGTGTGCGTGCGACGGACGTGGTTTCGGATGGCCAGTCCCATGACCATGATCGGCATGAAAACGCCAACGCCATAGTAGGGCACGGCCAGCGATGTCTGACCGCGCACAAGGAGCATGATCACCACGGCTACCAGGAAGCCCGCAGTCACCGAGCGCGTGAAAGTTCCTTTGCGGTTGCGGTAGACCAGGATCTCGGGAAGTTCCCCGATGGCTACATCGCGCCATTCCGTGGCTTGGAGATCCTGGAAGGCAGTCAGTGAGGCAGAGGCCAGAAGTGCGACCGCCAGAATCTGGTAGACCCAGTACAGCAGGATCCCGCCTGGAATCTGGCCGAAGCCGATGAATGCGAGGTTGGCGACGATACTCCGCCCCAGTGTGCCGTCGAATACATTGAAGTGGACTCCGAAGGAGGCAAGGAAGAA
>CAYQUY010000019.1:12843-18015 GCA_964420755.1 uncultured Anaerolineaceae bacterium | reverse complement strand
ACAAGCGACAACGGCTTCAAACTGTCAACACCCATCCGGTATAGGACACCCTAGAGCCTCGGTCCGATGCGCCGAATGCTGCCCAGCTCTGCCCAGCGTTTCGTGTCTTCGAGGAAAGGCTTCGTGTCTTGGCGGCCAATCTGCACGGCGCGGCGGGCAAATGCCGCGAGGCCCTGGGTGGCCAAGCACAGGAACTCACCTGCGCTGCGGCGCCGACGCGGGAGTGTAGCGATTGTCTGTAGGCGGAGTTTCTCGGCTTGCATCCCCTTTTCCCCCGGCCGCTCCCGCAACATCTGCCCTCACTCCCCGGCGGTTTCCAGCAGCGTGTCGGGATCGTCGCCCATGCTGACAAAGGAATCGGCGCCGGCCTCAAGAGCGCTGGTGCGATCCCCTGGGTCGGCGTTCAAAACGACAACACCGACCGCGGGGCGCAAATCGTGAAGGTTCGAAAGCAGCTTTGCAGGACGCCGTCCGGCGAGTTTCCAGCCGAGCAGCACGAGTTCGGGGCAGCATCCACCGGTCTTCACCAGCAGTTCGTCAACGCCGACGGCCTCAGAGACGACCCGCGCTCCCTGGTCCTGCTCTAGCATGGCCCGGAGTGCCAGGCGAGTGATGGGTCGCCGCTCGGGCACCACGATGCGTACAGCGCGCTTCCTGCGGAGGGCCAGACTGCTGCGCACGGCGTGGCAGTCTCGGCCTTCTGCTGCCTCCCATAACGCGCAGGACCCCCGGGGCACATCGGGCGCCCGGGGGTCTGTGGCCTAGGCCGATCGGGGGATCTGTCTACATCCGAGGCAGTGCTGGCGGGGCCCCGGGGCAATCGCCTTGCCAGCTCCCAGCCACGCCAGCCACCCAAGGCAGCAGGTGCGGACGAGATGCACCCTCTGGACTACGGGCTTAGGGCCACCGAGGTGACGACGGCGTCGGCCATCATCTCCACTTCGGCGGACAGTCCCGGGTCGGTGAGGGGGCTTCCGGCATAGCTCAGACCCATCCAGAAGACAAGATCATCGCGCGCGATCTCGCCGCTCGCGGCGTAGATCACGGCCATATCCTTCCCTTGGTCGACAAGAGCCTGCCGCTGGATTTCTTCTCCCAGGAACACAAGCGATCCGCGGGCGACCAGCTCGCCGCTGCCCATGCCCGACGGTGTGATTCGCACGGCTTCATCCGCCGCGCGGAAGGCGATGTGAAGCGCCACGGCCGGATCGGCCGGGTCGGTCAGGGTGACCCGGTGCTGAAACATCGTGTCGTTGGGATCCGTTACTTCAGCCGCCACCCACTGCGGCGGATAGCGCAACCTGAAGCCATATGCCGAATTGACATAGGTCAGCCAGCCTTCGTAGGCGAAGCGTTCCAGGGCGGCCTGGTCGGGCTCATACACTGGCGTGCCCACCGGGCCGGGAGTATCCATCGGCTGCGTCGTGGCGGCAGGTACGGTCGCGGTTGACATGGGGGGGATTGCCGCGGTTGGCGCGCTCGTAGAGGTAGCGGCCGGGACCCCGCAGGCCGCTACGGAGACCAGAAGGGCAAACGAGGCGAGGCGGATCAATACAACTTTGAAGGCCATGTCGCTTCTCCTGGTGCCAGCCGTTGCTCCTGCGTCCCAACATGCGGGACGCCCGACGAACAGGACGGGCTGGCCGAGAATGGGCCACCGAAGAGGCACTCCCCCCTTGCCAATCTACGCGCACGCGCCCGCCGGCCGCATCTTCCGGCAGGGGGATCTTCGGCTTAGTCCGAGTGGGGGGTTTGTCTAGTCCTTGCGAGGCACCAGCTTGTGCTCCAGAGCCAGGGCGATGGCCTCCTTTCGGTTGGCAACGCCAAGCTTCGACAGGATGTTGCTCACATGGACCTTCACGGTCGAGGGGCTGATGCTCAACTGGGCAGCGATCTGCGAGTTCTCAAATCCCCGCACGAGTAGCCCGAGCACCTCCTCCTCGCGATCGGTCAGGGGCTCACTCAGTGGCGATTCCTGCTCCTCTGTTTGAACCAGGGCTTCGATCGCCTCTGGGGCCAGGGTCGGGCGACCGGCGTGGGCCGACCGGATGGCAGCGGCCAGGTCCTCGCCAGACACGTTCTTCAACAGGTAACTGACCGCCCCGGCCTGCAGCGCATCGCGCACCAATTCTCTCTCTTGGAAGCTGGTGAGTGCGATCACCTGGATCCTAGGCCAGCGCCTTCGTATCTGACGAGTGGCAGCCACGCCGTCGAGTTTGGGCATCAGCAGATCCATGAGCACCACATCCGGCTGCAGGCGTTCGCATTGCTCCACCGCTTCCTGCCCATCGCGTGCCTCGCCCACCTGGCACAGATCAATGGCCCCACTCAGGTATGCCGTCAGTCCGCGGCGCACCATGCCGTGATCGTCAACCACCAACACCCTGATCTGGGGCACTTGCGACACGGCTGCACCTCCTGCGGAATCGGCACGTTCAAGACGTGGCCTACCCGCGCCGCGGCCGGTATCGGGTCCGCGGCCATTGCCCTCTAGGCTGGCTCCCAGATGACCGTAACCCGGGTGCCCTTGCCCGGCTCACTATCGATCGAAAGCCGGGCGCCAATGGACGCCGCCCGCTCCTCCATGATTCCCAGGCCCAATTCCCCCGCCTGAACATCGGCGGGCGAGAAGCCGCGGCCGTTGTCGCTGATGCGCAGCTCGGCTCCTCCCGAAGCCAGATGCAGGAGCGTTACCGTGGCCGCGCTGGCCCGGGAATGCTTGACGACGTTGTTGAGCGACTCCTGCGCAATCCGGTAGAAGGCCACATGGGCATCGCTGGGGAGTATGCCAGATCCCTCCACGTTCACCTCCACCGGAATCCCTTCCCGACCGGCGGCGGCTTCGGCCAGTTGGCGCAGGAGATCGCTGAGCTGGGCCTCGGTCAGGGAAGCCGGACGGAGCTCGAGCAGCAACGTACGCATTTCGGCCAGCGCGCCCCGACAGAGTTGGCGCAGCTCGTTCAACAGGGCCAGGCCCTCGTCGTGGTTGCGCTGCCACACCGCGGGCAGAGCCTGGGCGATCAGACTGCCTGAGAAGAGGGTCTGGGTCACGGCATCGTGAAGCTCACGGGCGATCCGCTGCCGCTCCTCCTGCACCGCCGCCTGCTGCGATTGCTCGTATAGCCGAGCGTTCTCCATAGCGGCCGCGATCTGATTCGCCAACGCTTCGAGGACCGAGAGGTCGGTCTCGTCGAACGCTCCCAGACGATCGCTCTGCAGGTCAATGACACCGACCACCTGTCCCTTGATCAGGATCGGTGCCAGGGCCTCGGAGCGCGTCTGGCTGCCCTGGAGCCAGACGTAGCGCGGGTCGCGATCGACATCGTTCACCAGCAGCGGCTTCCCCGTCCCAGCAACGTGCCCGGTCAGACCCTGAGTGCCGACCTTCAATCGGGCGGGCCTGAAGGCAAACGTCGGATCATCCCACAGCGCGCCGGCGCCTACGTGGTAGACAACCTCATCCCCTTCGACCAACCCGATCCCGACATGGTAATAGCCGAAAGCCTCCTGCAACAACCTGACAATCTGTAGCAGCATTTCGTCGAGGTTCGCTGTCAGCCTGGTCCGCCGGCCAATCTCAGCCAGGACGCGGAACTGCTCGGCGCGATGGCGATGGGTTGCCAGGTAGCGGGCATTCTCAATGCTTACCGCAGCCTGGTTCGCCAGCAGCTGGAGAACCATCCAATCGCTCTCGTCGAAGGCGCCCACTCGATCGCTGGCGGCAGTAAGAACCCCAATCACCCGACCCTTGACCTTGAGCGGAACGGTGAGGTGAGACCGTAGCGTTTCACTTCCGGGGGCAGGCCGATGGCGGGGCTCCTGCTGCACATCGGGCACCATCAACGCCTCGCCCGTCTGGGCGACCCAGCCCCACAGCCCCTCTTCGCCCACCTTGCGCCTCGCTCCTTGGAACGCTGTCTGCCAGAGGCGGACCTCGGCCCGGGAGACAACCACGTCACCCTCGACCAATCCGACACCAACGTGGGCGAAGCCCAGCGCCTCTCGAATCAGGCCGGCCATCTGCGCCAGGAGCTGATCAATCTCCAGGATGGAGCTGATCTGCCGACCCACCTCGCTGATCAGGCGGAACTGGTCCGCCCTGCGCCGCTCGGCCTCAAGATAGCGCGCGTTTTGAACGGCCACCGCCGCCTGGTTCGCCAGGCCCTGTAGCAGGGATAGGTCGCTTTCGTCGAACGCGTTCAGGCGGTCGCCCTCGAGATTGAGGACACCGATCACCTTGTCCTGGGTCTTCAACGGGACCGCCAGCTCGGATCGCGTGCGGGTGTCCCCCACGCGGACGTAGCGAGGTTCCCTTGCCACATCCGGCACCAGAAGGGGTTCCCCGTGCTGCGCCACCCACCCGGTGATCCCCTCTTCTCCGAGCCGCAGGCTGAACTCGCGGAAGCCTTCCCCCCATTCGCCTCCAGCGCCAGCCCTAACGACGAGCCTGTCCCCCTCGACCAAGCCAATCTCCACGAGGTAGACCCAAAGAGCCTCGCGAATGAGAGACGCCATCTTGGGGAGAAGCTGGTCCACAGACAGGATGGAGCTGAGCGCTTGTCCCACACCGGCGTTCAAGCGGGACTGTTCCACCCGGCGCTGAACGGTGGCGAACAGCCGCGAGTTCTGCACCAGCCAGGCGATCTGCCGAGCCGTGGCGGTCAGCAACTGAACATCCCAGGCCGAGAATCGGCGCGCGTCCCGGCTGATGGCGAAGAGCGTTCCCAGCGGCGTGCCATTGGCGCCGATCGGCACGACCGCCAGCGAGCGCAGATGCTCCTCGCGCACGCTCAACCGGGTCAGCCGCGGGTCCTGGGAGACGTCTTCGACGACAATCGGTTGGCCGGACTCGACGACCCGCCCCGAGAAGCCCTCGCCAACCCGCAGATCGTCGATATCGCGAATCAGGGAATCGCCCAACCCCTGGTGCGCGGCCAGTCTCAACCGCGTGGCCCCTTCCTCCGACAGGTAGATCCCACCCGCCTCGACATCGACGACTCGCAGTACACTGCAGAGCGCGTCGGTAAGCGTCTCGTGCAGCTGGAGTGGCCGCCTGGCGATCGCCGAGACCGCGTTCAGTCCATCGAGCTCGCGCGTCCGCAGGGACAACTGGCTGCCCAATTCGCGATTCTTGCCGGTCAGACGCCGCAGCCGCGCCCACAGGATTAGCAG
>CAYQUY010000019.1:0-12833 GCA_964420755.1 uncultured Anaerolineaceae bacterium | reverse complement strand
CAGCACAGCGATCGCGGCCAAGACCGTCACGAGGATGGCAATCAGCCACCCCACGTTCTCCATCCCAGGGCTAGCAGGAAGGGGGTGTCCGAATCGCAAGAGGTTTCTTGGCGTGTTCAATTCGATCACAACCACAGCGCCTGTCTGTCCACGGATTGCCTGACGTATCGGTCAGCGGGGCGAACGCCGACAGCTAGTGGACGGCTGTTCAGCTCGCCCGCCGGGCGAGCCGATGGCCGGTTCTTCCGCATCCGGCCCGCAGCAGCCATCCCCAAGGCAGTAGCTTACAGACCAGCCCAGATTGTAGGCCATCGCTAGAGGGGGCCAGGGGTGGCAACGGAAATCCCTCCTCGGTGGCGTGCCGTCATCGACCGGAGGATTGTTCCCGGGGCACAGCTCCCCGTGCGCCTGCCTCCCACAAGCATCGGCACCATGTCCGCGAAGCCGAGAGCAAGCTCCCGTTACCCTTCTACCAGTTCCCTCAGCACCTTCGCATCCTCCACCGCGTACCCAAGCGCGTCGTTGTTGAAGTAGGCATAGACCGATCGGCCCTCCTCCAGCCAGCCGGCGATGCGCCTTGCCCAGGCCCGGAGCCGATTGCGGCCGTACTGGCCGCCATAGACCATGGCCACGCCGTGGAAGCGCATATAGACAACCGGACTGGTTGCCCACACCGGGCACGGGTGCTCCGGCATGTCGAAGACGCAGAGGGAGAGCCCGTGCTGTTCAAGCACTGACCGCACAGGTTCAATGAACCAGCGGGGATCGCGGAACTCGAAGGCGTGGACAAGATCCCTGGGCAGGAGCGCGGCAAATGCCTCGAGCCGCGGCAGGTCGGGACGCCAGTTCGGGGGCAATTGCCAGAGGATCGGCCCGAGTTTCGGCCCCAGCCTTCGGGCATTCCCCAGGAAGCGATCCAGTGGTTCTTCGATCCCTTTTAGCCGTCGGACGTGAGTGAGAAAGCGGTTCGCTTTGACCGCGAACAGGAACGCCTCGGGTGACTGCTCTCGCCATCGGTCAAAGGCCTCCGGGGACGGCAGGCGGTAAAAGGAGTAGTTGATCTCGACGGTGTCGAAGTGCTGCGCGTAATGCTCAAACCAGGCTGCCTGGCGCAGGCGCTCAGGGTAGAACACCCCGCGCCAGTGAGGGTAGATCCAACCGGAAGTGCCAACGCGGAAACGGGCTGTCACTCCTGGAGCACCCCGCCCCGATCGAGCTCAAGAAGCCTCGCCGCCCTGGCCTCCACAGTCTCAAGGAGCCCTTTGGCCGGACCCGCGCCCTGATGCTGGACGCCGCCAGCCCGGCACCGGATCCGTCAGGGGGCGGACGGCGACGGCCTGCTGCGAACGAGAACCGTCCATTTCCCCTTCATCGTAGTCTCGCCCGCCTGGTTCTTCACGTCCGCTTTCATCAACAGGCTGCCCCCACCGAGCCGCGGCAAGGGTTTGACCTCCTCCACCTCGAGCTCGACGTGGATGGTGTCGCCGACGAGGAGAGGGCGGCTGAACTTCCATTCATTGACCTCGCGAAACGCCAAGACCGTTCCTTCCAGGACTCCGGTGCGGACAGCCAGCCCAGAGGCGATGGCCAGGCCCAGAATGCCGTGGGCAACCCGCTGTCCGAACGGGGTTGCCTGCGCGTACACCGCGTCGGTGTGGAGCGAGCTGAAGTCACCGGAGACCCCGGCGAAGGCCAGGATGTCGGCCTCGGTGACCGTCCGTCCGGGGGTGGTCACCGATTGTCCGACCCGGAACTCCTCGAAGTACATGCCCCGGCGCGGAAACCCTTGGGTATCCATGGTCATCTCCTCGAGCAGGCGCCGCGGATTCTAGCATGCCTTTGAGGGGATAGATGAGTCAGCACAATGAATATGCGCCGGGGGAGTCCGGCCGTGTAGCTAACCACCGTGCCCTAGATGGATGGTCTTTCAGGCGCCAGGCCTGTCAGCCGTCCGGCCTCGTCCCGGAGAACAACCCTGGACGCAATGGCTTCCTGAAGCCGGCTTCGCCAATCTCCCCAATCCCCCACGCGGCCCGGGATTCCGGGATGGATCCTTAGCGGGTGACGCGGAGGACGACCATGGTGAGGTCGTCGGCCGGCGCAGCTCCTTCGGCGAAGACCTCCAGATCTCGGCGGACCGCCTGGATGAGGTCCTGCGCCGGCAACGAGGCGTTGGCGCACACCAGCGACGCGAACCGATCGGCACCGAACAGCGCGCCATCGGTGTTCATGGTCTCTGTGGCACCGTCGGTGTAGAGGAAGACGAGATCGCCGGCCGCGAGCGAGACTGTCTGATCGCTGTAGGTGGATTCCTCCGCCAAGCCGACCGCCGCGCCTGTCGGCTCCAGCCATCCCGTCTCTCCCCTGTCGGTCCCCTGCCGGCGCACTACCACGGGCGGGTTGTGGCCGGCGTTGCAGTAGGTGAGCTGACGGCTGGAGGGGTCGAAGGCGCCTAGAAACACACTTACGAAGGTGGTGAAATGGATGTTGTGAATGCACAGCCGGTTGATCCTGCCGACCAACTCGGCCGGGGAGGCATGCTCTTGAGTCAGCGTGCGCAGCATGGTCTGCAGGCTGGCCATGATCAGACTCGACGAAAGCCCGTGCCCGGCAACATCAGAGATGGCGACGCCCTGCCGCCCACCGGCGAAAGGAAAGAAGTCGAAGTAGTCCCCGCCGACGATCTGGGCCGGACGGCTGAAGGCGGCGATCTCCAGGTGAGGGAACTCCGGTGGCCGCTGCGGCAGCAGCGACCGCTGCACTGCCCCTGCAAGCTCGAGTTCGGCTTCCAGGCTGTGGCGCTCTCGTTCCGAGAGGTGCTCAAGACAGACGCAGCGGGTGTAGTCCATCTGGATGAGCTGCGACTCAACCGGCTCGTGGCACACCGTGCAGATGCCGAGGGCATTGTCTTCGGCCTGCTCCAGGGCATCCTCGATCACAGCCAGATGGCGGTCGAAGGGTGCTCGCCCTGTGGGCCCGAGGGCGTCTCGCATCCCCTGAGGGGATGCGGTCTGGGCCCACTGGCGGAGGGCGTCCCGCTTCGTCGCCAGGCTGCTACGGATCCGGTTCAGCAGTCCCTCTTCCATGGTCACCGCCTGAAACCCCAAGGATCTTGTCGAGAGACACATTGTACTCCCCGCGCTTCTGCTCGCGCTGGCCTTGGATTCCCGCGCCATTCCCTCACCTGCCATGTGAGGTCGGAGAGTTCACCGTGGAGGGTAGATCGTGAGTCCTGGGGTCGCATCCGTCTCCGCGATTTGAGCGCTTCCTCCCACGGCCGCATGCACCCGACTGTGCGGCTGAAGATCCCGAGCAACATTCGGCGGGAAGCTGCCAGGGACCCCAGGACCATGCTCGTGGCGCTCGGGGTTCCTCAGCCATGCTTCCAGAACAGCACCGGGAGATAACCGCGAGGCTCCCGGACATCTGGCCGCATCGTCCGACGCCCTGGCCCGGTACCCCGTTCGCCCCCCTCGGGTATGCGACACGAGGCCGAGGGCCACTCGGTCGCTAACTGTCAGGAATCTGCCGTCCCGGCGTCAGACCCTCAGGCGCTGCCAGGTGTATGCTTTACCGGAATCTGGTAAGAGGATTCGCCGGTGTCGAAGCGGAATAGTGGCCTCCCCAGGTGTTGGCCGAATCAGGTAGTATTGGGGCTTAATCGAACTGCCGGGGAACCCTTCCCGCTCGGCAATCCAGCCAGGCCTTCAACGCGTGTCCCATGAACAAAGCACTCGATCCCTCCGCCGCCCTCGCCGCCTCCCTCACCCGCGCCGGCAGCCGGCACACCTACCTCACCATCTGCTGGCTGGTCGACCGAGACCTCGTCAGCGACGCCTTCCGGGCCTACGCCTACTTTCGCTGGCTCGATGATGTGATCGATGTTATGCCCCTCAGCCGCGACCAGCGGCTGGCGTTCTTCCGCGAGCAGAAGTCGTTGATGACCCGTCTGCACGCGGGCGACCGGCCGCAGGACCTCGCCCCCGAAGAGGCGACCCTGGCGTGCCTGATCGAGCACGACCGTCGCTCCCATGGTGGACTCGACTCCTATCTACGCAATATGATGGCGGTGATGGAGTTCGATGCCCGCCGCCGAGGTCGGTTGATCAGCCAGGACGAGCTGGACGGCTACACACGCAACCTATCTACTGCCGTCATGGATGGCCTGAGCTACTTCATCGGGCACCACTACGGTTACCCCGAAACCGAGGAGCGCTATCACGCCGTCGCCGCGGCTCACATCAGTCACATGCTGCGCGACGCCGTCGCCGACGCCGAGGCCGGCTACTACAACATCCCCCGGGAAGTGCTTGAAGCCGGCCGCATCGCCCCTTCCGACTTCCACGCACCGGCCTACCAGGATTGGGTCCGGTCGCGGGTCGCCCTCGCCCAGGATCTGTTCCGCCAGGGCAAGCGCTACATTCGCCGTCTGGACCATCTCCGCGCTCGCCTCGCCGGCCTCGCCTACTGTGCCCGCTTCGAGTCCGTCTTGGACACTATTGAGCGCGCCGATTACGTCCTCCAGCTCGAGGATAAGAGGGCGCGCCGGCCTGCCCTCCAGCCGGCGCTTTCCCGCTCGAGCGCCTCGGAGGTGCCGGGAGCCCACTCCACATCGCGCGCATCGTCCGAAGGATGATATGAGCCGTACGAAGGTGATCGTCATCGGCGCCGGCGCGGGCGGCCTCGCGGCTGCAGCCCATCTGGCGCGGCACGGACTGCAAGTGATGGTCGTCGAGAAGAACGAGCAGGCCGGCGGCCGCTGTGGCCGGATCATCCGTGACGGCCATCAGTTCGATGTCGGGCCGACCCTCTTCGTCATGCCTCGACTCTACGAACAGGAGTTCGCGGCGCTTGGCGAGTCGATGCACGAATTGCTGGATCTATCTCGCGTCGACCCCACCTACCACCTGGTCTTCGACGATGGCCAAAGCCTGGCCCTCACCTCCAACCCCGAGCACATGCACTCGCAGCTGGAGGCCCTGGAGCCAGGCAGCTACAAACGACTGCTGCGCTATCTGGACGAAGGCGGAAGGCACTACGGTCTGGCCATGGAACGCATTGTGCGGCGCGATTTCCGCTCGCTGACCGAGTTCCTTACGCCCTCCAACATGCTCACGTTCCTGCGCCTGCACGCGCTCACCCCGCACTACGCCCACATGCGGGCCTTCTTTGGCGAGCCTCGCCTCAAGGCAGCCTTCACCTTCCAGGACATGTACATGGGGCTCAGCCCGTTCCAGGCCCCGGCCACTTTCTCCATGCTCCAGTTCACCGAGAGCGCGCACGGCGTGTGGTTCCCGCGGCGCGGGATGTACGCGGTGGTCGAGGCGCTGCAGGCACTGGCGCAGCGATCGGGCACCGAGTTCCTCTTCAATTCGCCTGTGCAACGGATCCTGGTGCAGGGATCGCGCGCCCTCGGCGTGGCTCTGGCTGACGGCCGGGTCCTGCACGCCGATCTCGTCCTGGCCAATGCCGACCTGCCCTACGTCTACCGCGAGCTGCTCCCACCCGACGGATCGGCGAGGCGCTTCGACCGCCTGCAGTACTCATGCTCGACGATCAGCTTTCTATGGGGCGTCAACCGCACGTACGATCAGATCCCGCCCCACACCCTCTTCCTGACAGACCACTACCGGCGCAACTTCGAAGCGATCCAGCGCGACCACACACTCGCCGAGGGGCCCAGCGTCTACGTCCATGCCCCGGCGCGGCTCGATCCCTCCATGGCCCCACTTCGGCAGGACACCCTCATCGGGATCGTGCCCATCGGTCACTTGAGCGAGGCCTCAAATCAAGACTGGGAGGGACTCACGACTCGAGCTCGACAGACGGTGCTCTCACGCCTTGCGGGGCTCGGCGTGCGCGACCTGCAAGCCCACCTCAAGTTTGAGATCGTGCTCACCCCAGTCGACTGGCAGCGCCGCCTCAACCTGGTACGTGGCGCCACGCACGGAGTCGCGCACACGCTCCTGCAAATGGGCTACTTCCGGCCCCACAATCGCCACGCGCGCTACCGCAATCTCTACTTCGCCGGCGCCAGCACCCACCCCGGCACCGGCCTGCCATCCGCCCTCGTCTCCGGCCGTCTGGCAGCGGAACGCATCCTCGACGATCTGCGGCTCGGGCGCTGAGGCGGCTGGGAGAGTGATGAGGAGCTCTCCCTCGCCTCACATGCCCTATCGCCTGCGGCATTGCCCATAGCTCCTGGTCAGCCTGATACGCCGGAAGCGCAGGGCGCGTTCCCCGCGTTCCTCCACCTATCCTGATCGTGCCCCGGCATGTCCAGCAAGAGGCGGCGACGGCGGATGACGAAGGGCGCCATACCGTCGGGGATGGTGCGCTGGATCCGGCAGGGTTCTCCGGGGACCCACCCTCATCCTGCCCTTCGCGCCGCATTGCGAAGCATCCCGGTGGGACCCCGAGCGAAGCGGGAGGGCTCCCTGGAAGGGAGAGGGTGGGCGGCTTTCTCCCCCTCGGCGACGGCGGGCATTGGCAGGACGCCCCCCACAGGGCGCGGCTCGGCATGTCCATCATCTGGAGTAGGCAAGATACGAGAAATGTTGAAGGGACCGCCAGGTCGGCGGTCCCTTTCAGGTACACCGAAATCCATCATCCTTCGGATGGTGATGCCGGGCGACCGTGCTACCGTGTGCATGCAGAGGACGGGTGCAGGAGCCATGTGAGGTTATGCCATGGGTGAGCGGAAGCGGATCCTGGTTGTGGATGACAGGCCTCGAGCGCGCCATAGCCTAAGGGTGCTGCTTTCCACCTGGGCCCAGGTCGGCGAGATCCGAGAAGCCGGCAATGGGCAAGAGGCCCTGGCGGTTGCCGAGACGTTCCAGCCGGACGTTGTCTTGATGGATGTCCGGATGCCGGAGATGGACGGCCTGGAGGCAACCCGCCAGATCAAGGCCCGCTGGCCCGAGACCCGTGTCGTCTTGCTCTCGGGGTACGCCGCCTATGGCGACGCGGCCTTCCTGGCAGGAGCCGAGAGCTTCGCCCCGAAGAGTGATCTGGCAATCCAGTTGCGGGCGATCCTGGGCGCGATCGCACCCGAGTCTGATTAGGTGATGTACGAACGCCGCTCGCACACGGGGCGAAGCGATGTCCGACCCCTCGACGTGCTGTGGTGGGGACCAAGCGAACAGTCGGCGCTCCACGCGCGCCCAATCCGATGTCTGGGAACCCGGACGATGCCAGTGGCAGAGGAGGATCCATGGAGATGGAAACGAACGGAAACCTCGTTATCGAGACCGAAGGCCTGACCAAGAGATACCGGGGCGTCGAGGCGCTCAAGTCGCTCAGCCTCAAAGTCAGCAGGAACTCGATCTTTGGCTTCCTCGGACCGAACGGGGCGGGCAAGACAACGACCATCAAGCTGCTGCTGGGGCTGGCGCGGCCGACCAGCGGCAGCGGCAAGGTGTTCGGCAAGGACATTCAGAAGGAGAACGACGAGATCCGCCGGAGGGTCGGCTACCTGGCCCAAGATCCTCGGTACTACGAGTACATGACGGCCCGGGAGACCCTACGCTTCACCGCTGGCTTCTTCTACGCGGGGCCTCGGGCGGCGATCGAGAGCCGAGTTGCGGAGACCCTGGATCTGGTGGGCCTGGCCGACAAGGCGGACCGCCCCATCAAGGGCTTCTCGGGCGGTGAACGGCAGCGCCTCGGCATCGCGCAGGCCCAGGTCAACTATCCGGATCTGCTGATCCTCGACGAGCCCGCTGCCTCTCTTGACCCGCAGGGGAGGCACGATGTGCTCGAGGTGATGGAGAGGCTGCGCAAGCACACGACCATCTTCTACTCAACCCACATCCTCGCCGATGTGCAGCGGGTGAGTGACACGGTGGCAATCCTGAACCGGGGAGAGCTTGTAGCTCAGGCTCCTATCGAGGAACTCCTGGGCACCGGTCAGACGACCTCGTTCAGCCTGACGGTCAAGGGAGATAGCGCCTCGGCGGAAGCCCGCCTGCGAAGCCTGCCATGGGTGACCAGCCTCGAGGCGGCGTCGAAGAACGGAACCGTCACCTGGAAGATCCAGGTCACCGACTCGGCCGTCGCTGAAGCGCAGCTGGTGCCATTGGTGCTGGCGGGGGGCGGCGTCACGGTCTCCGAGTTCGGGCGAGACCGACAGCATCTTGAAGACGTGTTCCTGAGCATCGTTAAGGAGAGCAACCGTGAACGCTGATGCAGGATCACTGGTCCCGAGCCTCAGGCGAGGCTGGAGGATGGGGCTGGCCAATATGTCCGCCAAGGAGCACAGGGCCTGGTGGCGGACCCGCCGGTGGTGGCTCCAGTGCCTGATCTGGCTGATCCTGTTGAATGGCCTGACGGCGCTGGTCTTGAAGTCAATCAGTTCGGAGCCGGAGGTCGCCGTCGAATCGCGATCGGGCATGCCGGCGCCGATGGTGGAGACCCCAGCCGTGACCGCCTTGATCGTCTTCCTGGCGATGTCGGGCATCGCCGTCCCCATCGCCGCCATTAGCACAGGACAGGACACCTTCCTGGGGGAGAGACACTCCGGCACGGCCGCCTGGGTGCTCTCGAAGCCCGTCTCGCGGACAGCTTTCATCCTGGGGAAGCTGATCGCCAACGGACTGGGTTTCCTGGCCACTGGGATCGTGATTCCGGGTGTCATTGGCTATCTCGAGATCACGATTCTCGGCAGGGCGCAACTGCCGTGGCTGGCTTTCGCCGGGGCGATGGGTTTGGTCTACCTCAACCTCCTCTTCTATCTGACCCTCGCCATGGTGCTTGGCACACTGTTCAACGGGCGGGGCCCTGTGTTGGGGATCACACTGGCGCTGCTGATCGGTTATCAGCTCATCCTGATGTTCGCACCTTGGCTGGCTGAGGTCATGCCTTGGACCTTTCTGGGGAGTGCCGGCCAAGGTGGGTCTCCCCTGGCCGTGCTCCTGGCGCAGGGCCAACCCCTGCCTACGGTCGCCCCGATCGTCGCCGCGGTACTGTGGTGCATGTTGTTCGTCGTCGTTGCCATTTGGCGTTTTGGCCGGGAGGAGTTCTAGTCCCCTGAGGACAGTGTCGTCATGGCGCCCTGCAACCCATGACGACGCTCTCCGCTGGACCACTCATTGCGAAACGCAAGGAGGAAACCATGAACACGCTGACCAAAAGGGACATGGAAGTCCACGTTGCCATCACCGGCTGGCTCCAGATCGTCAACAGCCTGCTATCGATCGTCGCCGGCGCCTTCGTGGTGGCGCTGCTCCTGGGTGTCGGAGTGGCCATCGAGGATGAGGTCGCCCTTCGCATCATGGTCGCGACCGGCCTGGCGATCGGATGTCTGCTGTTGATCCTTTCCTTGCCGGGGCTCGTGGCTGGCATCGGGCTTCTGCGCCGAGCCTCCTGGGCGAGGGTCATGGCCCAGGTTCTGGCCGTCTTCGAGCTGGTGCTCTTTCCGATCGGCACCTTGCTGGGGATCTACACAATCTTCATCCTCTCGCAGCGGGCCGCAGCGGACGTGTTTGGGACGTGCTGTGAGCTGGAACAGAACCTCTTGAAGGCCGCGAGTGCCTGAGTCGCGGCACGTGCACAGGGTAAGGAGAATTGCGATGGAGACCAAAGAGTACGTAATCGAAACCCACGGCCTGGCCAAGGTCTACAAGGGCGTTCAGGCTCTCCAGCCGCCGGACCTGAAGGTGCGGCAGAACTCGATCTTCGGTTTCGTGGTGCCCAACGGAGTCGGCAAGACTAGGCACTACCTGGCCAGTACCCTTCAGGGCGTTGTGCAATGACACAGGCAGAGGAGAGATCAGCTAAGATGAACACCGAGGCACATCCGGACACATCCGAGTTTGCGATCGACGAAAGGAAGACTGACATGAAAACCAAAGACCGTTCGCTGCCACTCGATCTGGTCAACAGCAGAGAGTCCCTGCTGAAGGCTGCCGTCGGGACATGGATCCTTGCCTGTCTGCTGTCGGTGTGGTTCTACTTCTCACCGTATGGCAATCTGTCGGGGCCCGAATGGCTCGGCAGCCCCCTATTCGGGTTGCCCCTTCTGACGGTGCTCATGACCGCATACTACTTCGTTGCCAGGAACAAGCCGATCCGGCCTACCATGCATGTGGTGGCCTTGTCATCCTTCTTGTTCGTGGTCACAACTGCGAACATGCTTACCCTGGCCCGCTTCGTCTTTGACGGCTGGAAGGGCTTCCTGGCTTTTCCCGTCGTCATCACCTTTGAGCTCATCCCGATCGCCCTGGGAGTTCACTTCTCACTCAAGGAGAAGTCCCGCGGTCCCATGTTCCTGATCCTGACCTGGGTAGTCGTTCTCTTCCTGGTCGATGTCACGAGCATGGCAACCCTGGGGATGGCTCTCCAGCCCGGTTTCTGGACGATCGGGTTCATGGGGGAGGTCGGATTGGCTGGGCTCATGGGGTCCCTGGCGATCGGCTATTCTCTTCAGGGGTCTCGGTCGGCCTCCGGCGGAAGCGCATGGACCGGCATAGCTTGGCGGGTGGGCATCCTTGTCGCTGCCTGCCTGTTGGCGGCCCGTCTCGTCCTGACCGCTCAGTACTCGTCGTGGCCCCTCTCCTATGCCGCGGTCGCGATCGGCCTGGCGGTCCTGGTCGCTGTGCTGCGGGTTCCCGTCCGAGACGAGGTGCCTGTTGGGGCGTCCCGATGAGCAAGCTCCACTTCCCGTGCTGTGCCGAGGCCGGCTAACGGACGGGGTAACACCGATTTCGGATAGGGATTCGCTGGCGAAGGGAAGGCCAAGATGAGAGACAGATCTCTTCCCCACCGCTCGCTTCTTCTCACAATCACGCTGGTCGCAGGCCTGCTGGCCGGGTGCAGCACATCGACGAGGGCGGCGGGCGTGGATCGCGGGACCTGGGAGCGATTCGAAGCCAGGCTCGACTACTTGCGCCAGCAAATGCATATCCCGGGCTTGGCCGCCGGCGTCGTCATGGACCAGCAATTGGCGTGGGCCCAGGGGTTCGGCTACGCCGACGTGGAGAACCGCATCCCAGCCACCCCGGACACACCTTTCCACCTGGCCTCGGTCACCAAGACCCTCGCCGCCACCCTGATCATGCAGCTCGTCGAGGAGGGGGTGATCAGCCTGGATGATCCCGTGTCCAAGTACGGGATCGAGATGGACAGCCAGGGCACGGTTCTAGTCCGCCATCTCCTCACCCACACCTCCTCGGGTGTCCCCGGCACGGTCTTCCGCTACGACGGAGGCGCCTTCGCGCTATTGGGCCGAATCGTCGAGCAGGCTACAGTCCAATCCTTCGGCACGCTGATGCAGGAACGCATCCTGGACCCCGCCGGCATGACGAACACGTGGATGGACTATCAACCGTGTGCGATCGCGCTGGGCCTTTCTCCCTACCCGACGGATTGGGATGCCAGCGTCATCCACGCGGCCCTGCCGTACCAGCTGGATTCGTCCTACGAAGTGGCCGACGGGATCTACACCTTTCGGGGCTTCTCCGCTGCGAGCGGCCTCCTCTCAACGGTCAACGACCTGGCTAAGTTCGACATCGCCCTTGACCAAGACGCTCTCCTCGATGAGCAGACGAGGGACGAGATGCTTGCCCCCGGCGTCCCCATCTACCCGGATCGGACCGGTCTCACCCACGGGCTGGGCTGGTTCTCCCAGGAGTTCATGGGCACGCAGCTCAACTGGCACGCCGGTCAGATGCCCCCCTCCGCCTCGGCCAACATCGTCAGGGCGCCCAAGCAGAACCTGGCTTTCATCGTCCTGGCCAACACGGTCTACCTCAACTTGCCCTGGTCCATGACGGATATCAGCTATCACACGATGGCCCTGGCGTTCTACGAGACCTTCGTCTTCCCTCGACAGTTCGGAAGGACGGTGCCCGAGGTCGATTGGGAAGCCAGCGAAGACACGCTCGTCAACGAGCTGGGCCAGGTGACGGATCCGGCGGTGCGCCAGGTCTTGGAGAGGGAGCTGTGGGCCTACCGTCAGATGTACGCCGCCGCAGGTCGGAGCGACCTGGTCGCCCGATTGCTGCAGGTGCACGAGCGGGCCTACCCCGACTCCGTGCCGAGCGCGCTGGATCTGTTCATGCTTCAAGGGGCGCCCGTTCCAGTTTCTCCGTCCCTTGCCACCGACCAGGTCCAGCTCACGGAAGCGCAGATGGCCCGGCTGACGGGCGACTACGTGCTCAACGACAGCGGGGGGAATCCTGGAGACCTCCCGCGTGAAGTCCGGTTCCAGGCGGTCAACGGGAGACCGGTCGCGTCCTTCCCACAGGGTTGTCTCGATCTGGTGTCGCTCACGCCCACGTCCTTTACCACGCCGCTGCGCGAATACACGGTATCCCTCCAGCTGGACGGCGACGTTGTGGAGCGCGTGACGGTCCAGGGACCGGCGTTCGATGCGGTCTATGCGCCCAGGGAGTGAGGCTCGCTGCGTCTGCGGCAGGTGGGAGACAAGATGTTGACCAGAATTGCGCTCTCGGCCTTGGCTCTGGCCGTCATGGTGTCAGGCTGCTCGGGGCAGGCGCCGCAGCCTGCTGTCTATCCGGGCGCCGAGTGGACCTGGGCCTCCGGCCCGGAGAGCCTGGGCTGGTCGTCCGACAAACTCGCCGTGGCGCGGGCCTATTCCGAACGCATCGGGTCGGCCGCGGTGATGATCATCGACAACGGCGTGGTGGTGGACGGTTGGGGCGACCTATCCTACCCATATCCCTGCCACTCGATGCGCAAGAGCCTGATGAGTGCCCTGTACGGGATCTACGTCGCTGAAGGCAGGATCGACCTGCCCCGCACGCTGGCTGATTTGGGGATTGACGACGTCACCCCTCTGACCGACGTCGAGAGAACGGCCACCATCGCCGACC
>CAYQUY010000018.1:0-18265 GCA_964420755.1 uncultured Anaerolineaceae bacterium | reverse complement strand
CTTGATATATACTGTGGGCACTTGTGGGACAAAGTGGTGAGTTGTGGGGGAGGCGGTCATTTTCCGCCAACCTCGAGCCGGGTGATACGAGCATGTTCCTAGGTCGCTACAGTCACACGATTGACACGAAGGGCCGGTTGACCATCCCGGTTCGGTTCCGTGCCGCTTTGGCCTCCGGTGCCTTTGCGACCCAGGGCTTCGATCGGAACCTGTTCGTCTACACCGCCGAGAGCTTCCAGCGGATGGCCCAGCGGGCGGCAGGCCTGAGCGCCACGAACGCGGAGGCCCGCGCCGTCCGGCGGGTGATCTTTGGCGGGGCAACCGAGGTCACCCTGGACTCTGTTGGGCGGATTCTACTCCCTCCGTTCCTGCGTGACTACGCCGGTCTTGACGGCGACATTGTTATTGTTGGTGCCGGGGAGTACTTTGAGATCTGGAATGCCGAGGCCTGGGCCCGGGAGCTGGCCAGCGTAACCGACCCCGAGACCAATGCCAGGCGCTTCTCCGAATTCGATCTCTCCACGGGGTAGGCCATGGGCGCGTCGGTGGACGCGACCGGCGCCGGATCGCACACCCCGGTACTTTACCAACAGGTGCTCTCCGCCCTCAATCCGAGGACGGGGAGCCGCTATATTGATGGCACGATTGGTGCTGGAGGGCATGCCTCGGGCATCCTGCAGGTCTCGGCGCCTGACGGGGAGCTGCTCGGTCTGGATCGCGACCCGCAGGCGCTCATGCTGGCAGAGGCGAGGCTGGCTCAATTCGGAGGACGTCTCCACCTGCGCCAGGGCTCGTTTGCCGAGATTACCCGCTGGGCGAGCGAGGTTGGGTGGGGCCAGGTGGAGGGTGTCCTCCTCGATCTAGGGCTGTCTTCCATCCAGGTAGACAACCCCGACCGCGGCTTCTCTTTCCGTACCGACGGCCCGCTCGATATGCGCTTCGACCCCACTCAGCCTCTGACCGCCGCTGACCTGGTCAACGGCCTGAGTGAAGCGGGCTTGGCCGAGGTCTTGTCGCGCTACGGGGAGGAGCCGCGGGCGAGGGCGGTGGCAAGGGCCATCGTAGCTGCCCGCCCACTGAGCACAACGGCCGAGCTTGCCGAGGTGGTCGCAGGGGCGGCGGGCCGAGGTCGAGGCAGGATCCACCCGGCGACCCGCGTCTTTCAGGCGCTGCGCATCGAGGTCAACCAGGAGATGGAGGCGCTGCAGGCGTGTCTGCCTCAGGCGGTCAAGCTGCTGGTGCCCGGAGGAAGGATTGCGGTCATCGCCTTCCACTCGTTGGAGGATCGCCAGGTCAAGGCCTTCTTCCGACGGGAAAGCCGAGACTGCATCTGTCCGCCGCGTCAGCCGACGTGTACCTGCGGGCATCAAGCCAGCTTGCGGGTGCTCACGCCCCGACCTATACGACCGGACGAGGCGGAGTTGAGGGTCAATCCGAGAGCCCGGAGCGCCCGGTTGCGCATAGCCGAGAGGCTAACGTCGGCATGGTCCTTGCAGGCTTAAGTGGAAGGACCCCCCATTGTCGAGAGGCATCTGGTGAGAGTGCGTAGGAAGCAAGCCTTCCGGCAGGCACCGTGGAGAGCGCAGCTGCAGCTGACCGGAGGCGCAGCCCTGCCGCTCGTCACCTTGCTTGTCATCGCCGTCATCTACCTCGTCGTCAACGCAGGGCTGGCGAACGCCGGGAGGTTGGTGCTCACGTTGGAGGAGAGGCGATCCGCGCTGGAACGGGAGAACGGGGAGCTGCGGACGAGGCTGGCGCAGATGACGACGCCGCAACGGCTGATGGAGGAGGCGAGGGCGATGGGCTTTCGGCAGGCCCAGCCGAACGAGATCGAGTACGTCGTCGTGGACGGTCTGGAACCGGAGCTGCCTTTCATTGCGCCCAGCCCTCCCTCCTCGTTGCTCGATCAGCCGTCCTCACTCTCTCCTGCGTTCACCGAAACGTGGGGCGAGTGGTTGTCTCGCTGGATGGGTGGCCGCGACGGGGAAAACCAGTGACCGAAGACCGTAAGCTGCGGCGCCGGGTAGGTCTGGTTCTGGGCGTGCTGGGGGTCGTCTCGCTCGCCCTGATCGCGCAGCTGATCCGGGTGCAGTTCGGGCCGTACGCTCCGATCTTCGCCGCCTGGGGCACTGCCCGCCTGGGACCGGTCGAGGAGATCCAGCCGGACCGAGGGCTCATCTTCGACCGGGACGGCGTGCTCCTGGCGACGAACGCCTCGCGCTACTACCTGGAGGTGGAGCTGGGGCAGATGACGGGCAACGAGGAGGTCATTGCCCAGGCCGTCTCTCAGCTGCTCGGGGTGCCTCACGACGACATCTATGAGCAGCTGACCCATCGGCGCAAGGCTGCCGGGCCGTTTCGCATCCGTCTGACTCGGCTGGACGAGAATGGCGTGCCTTGGCCGATCGAGGTGAGCCAGGGGGCAGCCGACGTCTTGAATGCCTTCTTGGCAGACCCGGCATCGCCGGACCTCGGCGGGCTGGCCCTGGTCGCCGCCCCGCAGCGGGTCTACCCGGCCAGCGCGATGGCCGGCCACGTGCTGGGGTTCGTCAACCAGGAGGGGCAGGGCTTCTTCGGCGTCGAAGGCTACTACGACGATTGGCTGACGGGCCGCTCGATCACTGTGGAACGGGCCGTCATCCCTCCGGAGGCCCGATTGGAGGAGGAGCCGCCCGCGGGCGTGAACCTGGTGCTGACCATCGATGCCGACATCCAGCAGGCGGTCGAGACGATCCTGGAGAAGGCCATCGAGCACAATGGCGCTCAAAGCGGGCAGATCATCGTCATGGACCCCCGCAACGGCGAGATCCTGGCCCTGGCGGCTTGGCCAACGCTCGACCCGAATGACTACCTCCCTTGGCTGCAAGAAGACGGGGAGGAAGAGGGGGCTGGGGAGCCGGTCATCGATCCGGCCGTGGGCGCCCAGTTCGAGCCGGGGTCAACCTTCAAGGTGTTGGTCATGGCGGCCGCCATCGATGCCGGCGTGGTCCTGCCCGATGACGTCTTCGTTGACACCGGCCGGATCGAGGTCGGCGGGCATGTCATCCGCAACTGGGATGGCAACGCCTGGGGCCCGCAGACCATGGTCGGGTGTTTGCAGCACTCCCTCAACGTCTGCCTGGCCTATGTGGCCTCGCAGCGTCTGGGGGCGGAGTTGTTCTACGACTACCTGGCGCGTTTCGGGGTAGGCAGGCTGACGGGAATCGACCTGGCCGGCGAGATCCCGGGTGTCCTGCGGACGCCGCGCCACCCCGATTGGACCGAGTCGGACCTGGGGACGAACGCCTTCGGCCAAGGCGTCTCGGTGACCCCGATCCAACTCCTGACGGCGGTGGGAGCTCTGGCCAACGGGGGCGAGATGGTCCAGCCGCATGTTGTGCGCGAGGTGGTCGGACCGCAGGGCGTGTATTGGCCGGGGACGACGGTGCTGGGTCGTCCGGTGTCCCGCCGGGCGGCCGAGACCATGACGCAGATGTTGGCCCAGTCGCTGGAGGCCGAGACCCAGCTGGCCAACGTGGCCGGATACGCTCTGGCAGGCAAGACGGGGACGGCGCAAGTCCCGACCGAGCATGGCTACGATCCGCATTGGACGGTGGCCTCGTTCATCGGGTGGGGGCCGGTCTCGGATCCCCGGTTCCTGGTGCTGGTGCGATTTGACCGGCCGACCATTTCTCCCTGGGGCGCAGTGGTGGCCGCGCCGGTCTTCCAGGATGTGGTCGAGCGGTTGGTGGTGCTGATGGAGATTCCCCCCGACGCCGTCCGCGCGCAGATTGCGGGCGGGGGTTAGGCGGCAGCGAAAGCGATGCTCACGCTGGCGGTTGTGCTTGAAGCGCTGACAGGCCAGAAGGTGGCTGGGGCGGGTCAGGTCATCACCGACGCCGCGATCGATTCGCGGCTGGTGATCCCTGGCTCGCTCTTCATCGCCCTGACGGGGGAACGGGTGGACGGCCACGACTTCGTGGAGGACGCCTTCCGGCGCGGCGCCTCCGCGGCCATCGTCGAGCAGGACATGCCGCCGGCCATGCAAGTGGTTGATCTGCGCCGGCCGTTCACAGGTCTGCAGGGTCTGGACCTGGAGGAACCGCTCTGCCTGCGGGTCGAGAGGTCGCTGGTGGCCCTGCAGAGGGTTGCCGGGCATTGGCGAAGTCAGCTGCCGGTGCGCGTGATTGGGGTAACCGGCAGCGTGGGCAAGTCCACGACCAAGGAGCTCACGGCCGACGTCCTGGATGCTCGTTATCGGACGGTCAAGAACCCCGGCAATCTCAATAACGAGATCGGGCTGCCGCTCAGCCTGCTCCGTTTGACCGAGGCGCACGAGCGCGCCGTCCTGGAGATGGGGTTCTACGTGCCAGGCGAAATTGCTTTCCTGTGCGGCCTGGCCCGGCCCCATATCGGGGTCATCACCAATGTCAGCCAGGCCCACATGGAGCGGGCCGGTAGCCTGGAGGCGATTGCGGCGGGCAAGGCCGAACTTGTCGAGAACCTTCCCCACGCGCCGGAAGGCGTGGCAGTCCTCAACTATGACGAGCCCATCGTCCGGGCGATGGCCCAGAAGACCAGGGCCCGGGTCTTCTACTATGGCCTGGCACCAGAGGCGGACCTGTGGGCCAGCGAGGTGGAGGGACTCGGTCTGGAGGGCATCCGCTTCGTCCTGCACTACAAGGGTGACCATCTGCACCTGCGGGTTCCGCTCCTGGGTCGCCACTCCGTCCACACCGTGCTCCGGGCTGCGGCTGTGGGCCTGATCGAGGATCTGACCTGGGAGGAGATCATCAGCGGCCTGCAGAACAGCCAGACCCAGCTGCGGCTGGTGGCGGTGCAGGGGCCGAAGGGCTCGCTCTTGCTGGACGACACGTACAACGCCGCTCCGGCCTCGATGATCGCGGCCCTTAATCTTCTGGCTGAGCTGGACGGCCGGCACGTGGCCGTCTTGGGAGACATGCTGGAGCTGGGCGAGTATGAGGAGCGAGGGCACCGCATGGTCGGCGTCCGGGCGGCCGAAGTGGCCGACGAGTTGGTCACAGTCGGGGAGCGAGCTCGCTGGATTGCCGAGGAGGCCAGCCAGGCCGGCCTGCCCGCCTCGCGAGTCTTCCAGCATGCCGATACGGCGGCAGCCATCGAGTTCCTGCGACGGACGATCCAGGAAGGCGATGTGATCCTGGTCAAGGGTTCCCACGGGATGCGCATGGATCAGATCGTGGCCGACCTCGAGGAGAACGCATGAGCCAGGCGGCCATGGCGCTCTCCCTGGGGGGAATCAGCTTCCTGCTGACCGTGATCTGGGGCGGCCCGCTGATCCGCATCCTGCACCTACTCAAGATCGGCAAGCAGATCCGGATCGAAGGGCCGCAGCGCCACATCACGAAACTTGGCACTCCGACGATGGGCGGGTTGATGGTAATCATCCCGGTCCTGCTGATCACCGGGGCACTAAACCTGGTGAGCCTGCTCAGCCCCCTGAATGTGATCGGGCGCTCGATCCTCTTGCCCCTTATCGTCATGGTGGCTTACGGCCTCCTTGGGGCCATCGACGATTGGCAGGGCGTGCGAGGCCAGCAGCCTGGTCAGGGCATGCGGGCGCGATGGAAGTTCCTGTGGCAAACGCTCATTGCGTTGGGTGCGGCGCTGGTGCTGAAGTATGGTCTGCAGTCGCCCAACCTCTATCTGCCGAACTATCCCGAGGTCATCGATCTCGGCCACTTCTACGTTCCCATCGCCATGTTCATCATCGTGAGCTCGACCAACGCGGTGAACTTCACCGACGGCCTGGACGGGTTGGCTGGCCTGATCTCGGCCACGGCCTTCGCCGCTTACGGCGTCATTGCCATGCTGCAGGGCCAGGTCTTTCTGCTGCGCTTCTGCTTCACGATTGTGGGATCGCTGTTTGCCTTCCTTTGGTACAACGTCCACCCGGCCGAGCTCTTCATGGGCGATACCGGGGCACTCTCCTTCGGAGCGACCCTGGGGGTGGTGGCGTTGATGACCGGCCAGTGGGCGCTGCTCCCGGTGATTGCCATCATCCCGGTCAGCGAGGTCGTCAGTGTGATCCTGCAGATCATCTACTTCAAGTTGACCAAGGGCAGACGGCTCTTCAAGATGGCGCCGCTCCATCACCACTTCGAGCTGATGGGTTGGAGCGAGACCCAGGTCGTCCAACGCTTCTGGCTGGTAGGGCTGCTGGCCGCCATGATCGGTGTGGCCCTGGCCCTGGTCTGAGGAGAGGACACGCCTATGGAAATCGGCATGCTGTGGTTCGACGACAGTGTTCAGCCTCTGCAGGAGAAGGTCCGCCGGGCCGTCGACTACTACGCCCAGAAATACGGGCGGAAGCCGACCCTGTGTCTGGTCAACCCGGCTGGATTGAACGGCGGAGGCACGGCGGTGGCAGGGGTGCAGATCCGCGGGGCGCGCTCGGTGATGCCCAATCACCTGTGGATCGGCGTGGACGAGCAGGCCGGAAGCTCGCGTGAGGCCCGCCGGGCCCTGCGAGGTATGACCGCGCCTCAGGCGAGCAAGGCCGCCTGAGAGGCTCTGCTTTGTCTGGCTGGAGCGGGCGACGTGTTGTGGTCATCGGATTGGGCCGACAAGGCAAGGCATTGGCCCGCTTTCTGGCTGAAAGGGACGCCTCTGTGGTTGTGAGCGATCTCAAGCCAGCTGAGGCCCTGACAGGCCAAAGGGAGGAGTTGGCGGAGTTGCCGGTGGAATTCATCTTGGGAAGCCATCCACCCGAACTGATCGAAGGCGCCGACCTGGTGTGCCTATCCGGCGGGGTTCCCGCCGATCTGCCGCTGGCACAGCAGGCTCGCGAGCGGGGAATCCCGCTCGCCAATGACTCGCAGCTCTTTCTCGAGCTGTGTCCCGCGCCAACGATCGGCGTTACCGGGTCGGCGGGGAAGACGACCACGATAACGTTGGTGGGTCGGATGGCGGAAGCCGAGCTTGCCAGCAGCGGGCGGCGTGCCTGGGTCGGTGGGAACATCGGCCGCCCGCTGCTGGCAGACCTCCCGCAGATCCGCCCCGAGGACTGGGTCGTCATGGAGCTCTCCTCCTTCCAGCTCGAGCTGATGACCACCAGCACCCGCGTGGCGGCGGTCTTGAATCTGACCCCCAACCACCTCGACCGCCATCACACCCTGGAGGCCTACACGGCGGCTAAGTCCCGCATCCTGATCAACCAGACCGCGGAGGGGATTGCGGTTCTGGGCCGGGATGACCCTGGCGCCTGGGGTCTCCGGCCTCTCGTCCGCGGTCGGCTACTCTCCTTTGGTTGGGAGGCGGCCAAGGCGGAGGAAGGCACATACGTGGGCCAGGACGGTGTGTGGCTGCGCATCGATGGCCGTGACGAGTTGGCCTGCCCGCGCCAGGCGATTGCGCTGCGCGGGGAGCACAATGTCCTGAACGTGGCCGCAGCCTGCGCCGTCTCCGCCGCGGCGGGATTCTCAATCCAGTCAATGGAAGCCGGCGTGCGAGGCTTTACCGGCGTTCCGCACCGGCTAGAGTTCGTCCGCCGGGTCAACGGGGCGGACTGGTACAACGACTCGATCGCCACGGCGCCGGAACGGGCGATGGCCGCCATCCGCAGCTTCGACGAGCCACTCGTCCTTCTGGCCGGGGGCCGGGACAAGGACTTGCCCTGGGAGGGGTTCGCCCGGTTGGTCTGCGAGCGGGTGGACCACTTGGTGCTCTTCGGGGAGGCGGCGCCCAAGATCCTGTTGGCCATCCAGGCAGCGCGCAATGACGGCCGGCCGCACACCGTGGAGGTCTGCCCGGGACTGAAGGCGGCGATCCAGGCGGCCGCCCGGGTTGCCCAGGCCGGGGACGTGGTTGTGCTGGCGCCAGGCGGGACGAGCTTCGATGAGTTCGCTGACTTCGTTGACCGCGGCGAGCGGTTCCGGGAGTGGGTGGAGGCGTTGTGAGCGAGATTGCACTGCCCGGCGCGGTTCCTGAGCCGCACCCACACAAGCGCATCAAGTTCCTGGGGTTCGACCCCTGGCTCCTGATTCTCGTCATCGTCATGCTGGTCTTTGGGCTGGTCATGGTCTACTCGGCCAGCTGGGACGTCTCCTGGCGCCTCTACCAGGATCCAGGGGCCATCCTCCGCCGCCAGCTGACGAACCTGGTGGTCGGCCTGGCCGTGCTTGCGGTCACGGCCTCCATGCCGCTGGCCTGGCTGAGGCGGCTAGCGCTGCCGGTGGTCCTGATCAGCCTGGCAGCGCTGATCGCCGTCTTGGTTGTCAACGCGGGTGGCGGACCCCGCCGGTCCTTCCTCGGAGGCTCGGTTCAGCCATCAGAGCTGGCGAAGCTGGCGTTGATCATCTACCTTGCCGTATGGATGGAATCCAAGGGGGATCGCCTCCAGGAGTGGGGCTACGGCTTCCTCCCGCTGATGGTCATGATCGGGGTGATGGGCGGCCTGATCATGCTGCAGCCGGACCTGAGCGCGGCACTGACCGTCGCTGCCGTCTCCCTGGGGATCTTCTTCCTGGCTGGGGCGCGGCCCTCGCAATACACCCTCGTGACCCTGGGCAGCGGCTTGATCGGCTATGTCCTCGTCTGGTTGACGAGCACTGGGCGCGAGCGCTGGCGAGACTACGTCGCCGGCTTGGTGAATATCCAGGAGGCTTCCTACCACGTGCAGCACTCGCTGGAGGCCTTCTACTCGGGAGGAATTCTCGGGCGGGGGCTGGGCGCCAGCCGCCAGAAGTTCGGCTTCCTGCCCGCCCCGCACACCGACAGTATCTTCGCCATCATCGGCGAGGAGCTCGGGTTGGTCGGCGCCATGCTGGTGCTGGCCCTGTTCTATCTCCTGCTTTGGCGCGGCTTCCGGGCGGCACTGAAGGCGCCGGATCGCCTTTCGATGCTCCTTGCGAGCGGCATCACGTTCTGGATCGGCGTCGAGGCCATGGTGAACATGTCCGTTCTGCTGGGTATGCTTCCCTTCGCTGGCAACGCCCTGCCGTTCTTCTCCTACGGAGGCTCCAGCTTGGTGACCACGCTGGCAGGCGTGGGGTTCTTGCTGAATGTCTCGCGCCGGGTACCCGTGGAGGCGCCCAGCGCGGAAGGTCATGATGCGACTATTGGTGTCGGCTGGCGGTACCGGAGGCGGCGTGTATCCCGCCTTAGCCGTCATGCGCGCCCTCGGCGATCGAGCTGACGTGCTCTGGGTCGGCGGGGAGGGAGGCATGGAGGCGGAGCTTGTGCGCAGGGCAGGGATCGCGTTCGAGGCGATTCCCGCGGCTGGCGTGCATGGTGTCGACCTGCGTGCCCTGCCCGGCAACCTCTGGCGCCTGGCGAGAGGGGCGGGGGCGGCAGCGAGGATCATCCGCCGGTTCCAGCCGGAGGCGTTGTTCTTCACCGGCGGCTACGTGGGTGTGCCGGTGGCCGTGGCCGGCTGGAGGCTGCCCAAGGCGGTCCATGTGCCCGACGTGGAACCGGGATTGGCGCTGAGCGTCCTGGCGCGGATGGCCGATGTGGTGACGGTGACGACCGAGGCATCCTTACGCTACTACCCGCCCGGCCGCAAGGTCGTGGTGACCGGCTATCCGGCTCGGCCTGAACTGGAAGGGCTGGGGAAGGAGCAGGCGAGGCAACGCCTCGGCCTTCCGGCTTCCGGGAGCGTTCTTCTGGTCTTTGGGGGCAGCCGCGGGGCCCGGTCGATCAACCGGGCGTTGTGGGGCTGCCTGCCAGTGATCCTCGAGAGGGCGCACGTCGTGCACATCACCGGTGAGCTCGATTGGCCGGAGGTTGAACCCGCGCGCGGGCGCCTTGACCCGCGCCAGACAGAGCGCTACCACCCACACGCCTACCTGCACGAGGAGATGGTTGCGGCCCTGGCCGCCGCCGACCTGGCCGTCTCGCGTGCCGGGGCTTCGACGTTGGGGGAGTTGCCACTCTTTGGCTTGCCTGCGGTGCTCGTCCCGTACCCGCATGCCTGGCGCTACCAGAAGGTCAACGCCGATTACCTGGCCGCCAATGGAGCCGCGGTATGCCTAAAGGATGAGGACCTGCCCCAGATGCTTGCCCCGGCGGTTCTGGAGCTCCTGGGGGATCCGGGACGTCTGGCAAGCATGTCGGCGGCTGCCCGCCGGCTGGCACGGCCCCTGGCGGCGCAGGCGATCGCCTTGGAGATCCTAGGTCTCGCCCAGACGCAAAGGGGAGAGGCGTGATCAGCCTGGTTGTTCTCTTCTGCCTGCTGGTGATCCTGTTTGCCGTGATCGGCGCCATGCGCGGCTGGGCCAAGGAACTGCTGGTCACAAGCGCCATCGTGCTGGGATTGTTCCTGAATGCCATTCTGGAGACCTACATCGCTCCCTATCGGACGGCGGTCATGCTGCAGGCGGGCGGGACACAGTTCGTGATTCGCGGGGCCCTGCTGGTTCTCCTGGCATTCTTCGGCTACCAGACGCCTAACCTCCGGGCCCTGCAACCGAAGGTGGCCCGAGAGAAGCTGGAAGAGGTCGTTCTCGGGTTGATCATGGGAGCCTTGAATGGTTACCTGCTGATCGGCTCGCTGTGGTTCTACCTCCACCAGGCTGGTTACCCCTCCAGTCTGATCATCAAACCGGAAGAGGGAACGGCGCTGGCGGCACAGATCAACAACCTGATGAATTACCTGCCACCCAACATCCTGGCCATTCCTCAGGTGTACTTCGCGGTCGGGGTTGTGTTTGTCTTCGTCATTGTGGTCTTCGTATGAGCCGGCGGGTGCATGTTGTGGGAATCGGTGGAGCGGGCGTGTCGGCAATCGCGCGGGTGCTGCTGGAACGAGGTGAGACCGTGACGGGTTCGGACCAGGTCACCTCCCCCTATGCTCAGGCCCTCGAGACGGCCGGCGTCCGCGTCGCCTACGGGCACCGGGCGGAGAACGTCGCCGGGGCTGACCTGGTCCTCGCCTCGTCGGCCGTGCCGGAGGACAACGTGGAACTCGTCGCCGCCCGGCAGGCGGGAATCCCGGTCCTGCGGCGCAACGTCTTCCTCACCGAGGTGACGGCCGGCTACCAGACGGTCGCCGTTGCGGGCACACACGGCAAGACGACGACCAGCGGGCTGATCACCTGGCTTCTCGACCAGGCCGGGCTCTCGCCCACGTTCATCGTCGGCGGCATGCTCAAGGACTTGGGGACAAACGCCCGAGCCGGCAAAGGGCCGCACTTCGTGATTGAAGCCGACGAGTACGACCGGGCCTTTCTGGCCCTCACTCCCAGCGTGGCCGTGGTCACCAACGTGGAGCACGACCATCCCGACTGCTACCCAACACCTGCCGACTTCATGGAGGCATTCCAAGCCTTCGCCGGCCAGGTCAAGGACCGGCTGATCGTCTGCCTGGAGGATGCCGGTGCCGCCTCCCTCCGGCCGAGGGAGGCCGAGCGGATCACCTATGGCCTCGGGCCAGAGGCAGATTGGCGAGCCGAGGAGATACGGCAGAACTCGCCCGGCGGCTCAGACTTCCTGGTCAGCCGCGGAGGCGCGCTCCTCGGGCTGGTGCGCACGCGTCTCCCGGGGCGCCACAACGTTCTCAACGCACTGGCCGCGCTGGCTGCCGTCGACTTCCTGGGCGTGGAGTTCTCCGTGGCCCGGCAAGCGCTCCTGGACTATCACGGCGCGGAGAGGCGGTTCGACATTGCGGGACAGGTTGGCGGCGTCACGGTCGTCGATGACTTCGCCCATCATCCCTCGGAGATCCGGGCAACCCTGGCGGCCGCCCGGGAGCGCTATCCCGAGGCGGAGATCTGGGCGGTCTTCCAACCGCACACCTACTCGCGCACCCGGTCGCTGCTGGAGGGCTTCGCGCAAGCCTTCGGCGACGCAGACCATGTGGTGGTCACGGAGATCTACGCCTCGCGAGAGGCCTATGACTCGTCTATCAGCGGTCAGGATGTGGCCGAGAAGATGCACCACCCCGATGCACGATTCGTCGAGGGCCTGGCCGAGGCGGCGCGCTATGTGGAGGAGCGTCTGAGGCGGCCGGCTGTGGTCGTGACCTTGAGCGCTGGCGATGGGAACCAGGTGGGTAAGCTGTTGCTCGGGGAGCTCTCGGCCAAGGAAGGAGGAACTCGCGATGGCTAAGAAGCCAGATGAGAGACGTCTCTTTGACTACGACCGCCGGATCGAGCTCAAGCTGCGACTGGCGGCCAAGCGGGCCGCGGAGATGCCGACGGCGGGCGTCTTCGTCCGGGACTTCGGCCCGCTGCCTCCCAAAGAGGTTCTGGACCGCCTGATCGAGAGGGTTCGCCGGCTGTGAATCCTTCGCTGCTGACCCCCGACCAGGTCAGGGATCTCCGGGCCACCTTCGGCAAACGCCTGCAGCAAGGCGTGCCGCTGGCGCCCTATACCTCGGCCCGGATCGGAGGACCGGCGGACTACCTTCTGGTCGTTCGCTTCTCCCAGGAGCTGGCGTCCGCAGCGCAGGTGTTGTGGCAGATGGGCGTCCCCTTTCGTATCCTGGGAGCAGGCGCCAATGTGCTCGTGTCGGATGGTGGGGTGCGAGAGGTTGTCATCCTGAATCAGGCTCGAGAGATCAAGTTCCCGGAGGAGGAGACGGAGCAGGGCGTGTGGGCCGAATCCGGAGCAGCACTGGCCGTTGTGGCCCGGCTGACGGTCCAACGGGGATGGACCGGTCTGGAGTGGGCGGTGACGGTGCCCGGGACGATCGGCGGGGCCGTCGTGGGCAATGCGGGGGCGTACCAGGGTGACATGGCCCACAGCCTACGGATGGTCGAGATCTTGCAACAGGACGGTCAACCGGAGACCTGGTCTGTGGAAAGGCTTGAGTACGGGTACCGCGATAGCTGGCTCAAGCGGCACCCGGGCTTGGCTGTCGTGCTGTCCGCCAGGTTCGGGCTGAACGCCTCTACGCCCGAGGCGGCTCGCGCCAAGGCGGAGGGATTCACGCAGGAGAGGCGGAGGAGCCAGCCGCCCGGGGCGAGCATGGGCTCAACCTTCAGGAATCCCCCTGGGGACAATGCCGGCAGGCTGATCGAGGCCGCCGGTCTCAAGGGGCTGAAGCAAGGTGGGGCTCAGATCAGCCCCAAGCATGCCAACTTCATCGTCAACGTAGGGGGCGCCACGGCTGCGGACGTCATGGCACTGATCCAGGCCGCCCGCGAGGCGGTGAGGGACCGGTTCAGCGTCAACCTGGAGCTAGAGATCGAGCTTCTGGGCGACTGGGGTGCCGCCCACGTTGCGGGCCAGTCCTCTGGAGGAAAGACTCAGTGAGCGAGAAGGTGCGCGTAGGTGTCATCTTTGGAGGCCGCTCCGGCGAGCACGAGGTTTCCCTGATGTCGGCTCGGTCCGTCCTGGCTGCCCTGGATCCGGCGAAGTACGAGGTCATCTCGATTGGCATCTGGCGGGATGGGCGTTGGTTCGGAGGCTCTGGCGTGCTGGACGCCTTCCAGGCGGGCCGACTCGGGGGGCTTGCCCCTGCCACACTGGGCCAACCCGGCTGCCGCGGGCTCTTCCGTTGGGAGCAAGGGCAGGCGCTTGAGATGCTCGAGCCACTGGACGTCGTCTTCCCGGTGACGCATGGCAGCTTCGGGGAGGACGGAACGCTGCAAGGGCTGCTGGAGATGGCCGACATGCCCTATGTGGGAAGTGGCGTCCTGGCCTCCTCAGTGGCTATGGACAAGGCCCTCTTCAAGGACCTGATGCGCGCCCACCGAATCCCGGTCGTCGCAAGCGCGGTGGTTCAGTCGGGACTGATCCGGGAGCGGCAGGATGAAGCGCTGGACCAGGCGGAGGCGGTGGGCACCTATCCGCTGTTTGTCAAGCCCGCCAACCTTGGCTCGTCAGTTGGCGTGAGCAAGTGCCGCAGCCGATCTGACCTTCTCGAGGGATTGATGGACGCCGCCCGTTACGACCGGCGGGTCCTGGTGGAGCAGGGGCTGGAGGCGCGGGAAATCGAGGTCAGCGTTCTGGGAAACGAAGACCCCGATACCTCGATACCGGGTGAAATCATGCCCAGCGACGAGTTCTATAGCTACCGGGCGAAGTACATCGACGATGCCTCACAGCTCCTGATCCCGGCGCCGATCGATGAGGCGACAGCCGAGGAAGCGCGGCGGATCGCG
The DNA here is from genome assembly GCA_964420755.1 of uncultured Anaerolineaceae bacterium. Taxonomy (GTDB): domain Bacteria; phylum Chloroflexota; class Anaerolineae; order Anaerolineales; family E44-bin32; genus DATEAV01. Next base: position 4,199 of record CAYQUY010000018.1, on the reverse strand, counting down.
GCGGAGGCATACAAGGCTATTGACGGGGCGGGGATGGCGAGGGCGGACTTCCTGCTCGAACGAAAGAGCGGCAAGCTCTTCCTCAGCGAAGTGAACACCATCCCCGGTTTCACCCAGATCAGCATGTACCCGAAACTGTGGGAGGCGAGCGGGTTGCCATATCCCGAACTGATGGATCGGCTGATCGACCTGGCCTTCGCCAGGCAGCGGCAGAAGGACGGGCTGCTGCGCTCCTACGAGGGTCGCGCATGACGGTCGCGGAGCGAGGACGCTGGCGTGGTCAGACACGCGCCGAACGGGTGCGCGCCCGCCGGGCACGGGTGGTCCGGGTTGTTGAGCCCGCGCCTCGGGAGAAGAAGGTCCGCCCCAAGAGGAGCCCACGCCCGCGGCGTCGCTACGACCTAGCACTCCCCGTGGAAACGGGGGCGGAGGTGCGGCTGCCGGGGCTTCCGGTGGTGCGGCCCGGGATGCGTCTGCTCACGGCGGCGCTCCTGGCAGTTGCTGCCTGGCTGCTCCAGTCGGCGCTCACGGCGGACAGCTTCCGTGTCGGCGAGGCCAGCGTCCAGGGCGCGGAGCTCCTGACCTCCGGCCAGGTCCGGTCGATCGCCGGGGTGGATGGCATGTCGGTCTTCCTGGTCGACCCGCAGGCGGTTGAGGCCACCCTGCTCAAGCAGCCTGAGGTTGAGAGCGCCAATGTGCGCGTGCGTTGGCCGAGCCGGGTGGAGATCAGTCTGCAGGAGCGGCGGCCTGTTGTCGAGTGGAACGAAGGCAGTCTGACGTGGTGGCTCAGTTCCGATGGGGTCGCCTTCCTCAAGAGAGGCGAGCGGGATGGCCTGGTGCGGCTGACAAGCAGCGAACCCCTGCTCTCGATCTCCGACGATCCCCTGGCCCCCGCCGCGGAGCCAGAGGTCCTGGAGGCGGCGGTCGTGCTGAGCACGCAGCTGCCCGAGGCACAGATGCTGCACATCGACAGGCAGCATGGTTTCTGGATGGAGGACGGAACCGGCTGCTCCGCTTACTTCGGATTTGGCGGGGACATGGTGAAGAAGGCCCGTCTCTATCACTTCATCCGCCAGTATCTGGAACAGCAGGGTATCGAGCCGGCGATCGTCAGCGTCGAGGATGTCTCGGCGCCATACTACACCGTGCAGAGGTAGAACTGTGGCGACCCTGATCGGGGCGGACGTGCCAATCTTCGTGGGCATCGATGTGGGGACCACCAAGGTCTGCGCCTTGGTCGCGCATCTCGACGCCGACCGTCAGGTGCGGATCATCGGGGTTGGTCTCGTCCCCTCGCAAGGGATGCGCAAGGGTGGAGTGGTCAGTCTGGAAGGCGTCTCGCGGGCGGTGGCGGCGGCCAAGGACAAGGCCGAACGCACCTCCGGCTTTGAGATCACCTCAGCCCTGGTGAGCCTGTCTGGGGCCCAGATCTCGTCTATGAACAGCAAGGGGATGGCCGGAGTTTCCGGCCGCACGATCGGCCCCGAGGATGTGGCTCGTGCGATTGAGGCGGCCCGGGCCGTGGCCCTCCCGTACAACCGCCAGGTGGTGCACGTTATCCCGCGGGGCTACGTCATTGACGGCCAGGACGGGATCAAGTCGCCGCTCGGCATGCATGGCTTCCGCCTGGAGGTGGAGGCCCATATTGTGACGGCGGCGACAACCGCATTGCGCAACTTCGAGCGCAGCATTCAGGCCGCCGGCCTGGAGGTGGATGGCTGGGTGCTCAGCCCGCTGGCCTCGGCCGAGGTCGTGCTGAGCGAGACCGAGCGAGAGATGGGCGTGGTGGCCTGCGACATCGGCGGCGGCACGGCGGACATCGCCGTGTACATCGAGGGCGCCGTCTGGCACACCGCGGTCATCCCCGTCGGGGGCGATCACCTGACGAGCGACATCGCCCAGGGCCTCCACCTGCCTCAGGAGACGGCCGAGTCGGTCAAGCGTCGGCACGGCTATGCCAAGGTGGCGGATCTGCCGCCGACGGAATCCTTCGCCGTCCGGCCCTTCGGCGAGGAGAAGCCGGTCCAGATTCGCCGGGCGGATCTGGCAGCCATCTTGCAGCCGCGGGTCGAGGAGCTCTTCGGTCTGGTGCGGCAGGAGATCAAGCGTTCTGGCTATGACGGCCTGCTCCCGGCCGGGGTCGTGCTGACGGGAGGCACGAGCCAGCTGCCGGCGATCCGGAACGTCGCTAGCGACGTGCTCGAGCTCCCGGTGCGGGTGGCCCAGCCGGAAGGCATGCGCGGCCTGGTAGACCAACTACGTTCACCCGCCTTCTCCACCAGCATCGGGCTCTTGCATTGGGCCCGGCTGCAAGAGGAGCAGGCGGCGATCGAGGGCAAGGGTTTGCGCCGGATCACGATGCCCAGATTCGATTGGAGAGGTGCCGCCGATTTCCTGAAGCGGCTTTTGCCCGGATGAGAAGGCCCCACCCGGGGCATGACCCAGGACATCAGAGGAGGAGGAACACCATGTATCCAGTACCGCAGAAGGAATCGTTTGCCAGAATCAAAGTGATCGGGGTCGGTGGCGGGGGCAGCAACGCTGTCAACCGGATGATGGAGGAGGGCCTGGCCGGGATCGAGTTTGTGGCCGTCAACACCGACGCCCAGGCGCTCCTGCTCTCCAACGCCCCCATGCGCGTGCGGATCGGCGACAAGCTGACTCGCGGCCTGGGCGCGGGCGGCAACCCCGAGATCGGCCAGAAGGCGGCCGAGGAATCGGCGGATGAGCTGTACGAGGTTCTGAAGGGCACCGACATGGCCTTCATCGCCGCCGGCATCGGAGGTGGCACCGGCACCGGGGCGGTCCCGATCATTGCCCAGGTCGCCAAGGAAGTGGGAGCCCTGACCATCGGTGTGGTCACCCGGCCGTTCACCTTCGAGGGCGGGAAGCGGGCTCAGGTGGCCGAGACCGGCATCGACAAGCTCAAGGAGCACGTCGATACGCTGATCGTCATCCCCAACGACCGATTGCTCCAGATCGCCGACAAGCGCGCCAGCCTGCAGCAGGCATTCAAGCTGGCGGATGACGTCCTGCGCCAGGGCATCCAGGGCATCAGCGAGCTGATCACGGTGCCCGGCCTGATCAACCTGGACTTCGCCGACGTGCGCACGATCATGTCGGAGGGCGGGGCGGCGCTGATGGCCGTTGGCCACGCCTCTGGCGAGGACCGGGCCCGGGTGGCGGCCGAGCAGGCGATCTCCAGCCAGCTCCTGGACATCACCATCGACGGCGCCCGAGGCATCCTGTTCAACATCACCGGTGGGCCGGACCTCAGCTTGTTCGAGGTCAACCAGGCGGCAGCGATTATCAAAGAGACGGCTCATCCGGATGTCAACCTGATCTTCGGCGCTGTGATCGACCCGAACCTGACAGAGGAGATCCGCATCACCGTGATCGCCACTGGCTTTGAAGGCTCCGGCACGCTGCAGCGGGCGGCCGCCAGACGCGCCCGCCGGGTGGAGACGGCTGCCGCAAAGCAGGAGGTGCCTGCCGAAGCCTTCCAGCCAAGGGCCTTTGACATCAACGACCTCGACATCCCTGCCTTCTTGCGTCGCCGATAGCGTCGGCGGCAGGCTTGGCAGGCGCAAAACCTCCTCCGGCGGAGCGGGAAGATCGGCTGTTGGGCGGTCTTTTCCTCCGGCGGGCGGGCGGCCTTAGGCCGGCACTGGTCTCCTCCTCCCGGTGCCGGCCTGCCGCGCCTCGGCGGGCAGTACCAAGGTACCAGAATCTTTAAGGTTATCGGATGCCTTTCGCCTTGCTCCGGCTTTTCGGACTGTGCTAGAATGCCCTCCGCGACCGGGGATATTGGGGAGAGAGAAGTGGGCTCCCCGACATCTGGCCTGAAACGTCCGTTCGAAGCTCGGAACGCTGATGCGCTGCCCTTACTGTCGAAGCCACCGAACACGCGTCATTGACACGACCCATGATGCCCGGGGCGGGGTTCGTCGCCGCCGCGTCTGCCTGGCCTGCAAGCAGCGATTCAGCACCCACGAAAGAGCCGTCCTGGCAACCCCCCTCCTGGTCAAGCAAGACGGCACGCGCCAGGAGTTTGACCGGGAGAAGCTGGCCCGCGGCATCCGCATCGCCTGCGCCAAGCGCCCCGTGTCCGCCGCCGACGTCGATCGCCTGGTGGGCGAGATCGAGGCCACCCTGCAGGCGATGGGCAAGGCCGTGGAGGCGGCCCGCTTGATGAAGGG
>CAYQUY010000017.1:0-18794 GCA_964420755.1 uncultured Anaerolineaceae bacterium | reverse complement strand
TCGTCTTCCCCGACGCCTCCGGCCCGTAGATCTCCGTCACCCGGCCCCGCGGGATCCCCCCTACCCCCAACGCCAGATCCAGCGCCAGCGACCCCGTCGGGATCGTCTCCACCGTCAGGTGCGACGCCTCGCCGAGGCGCATCACGGCCCCATCGCCAAACTGCTTCTTGATCTGGGAAACCGCCGCATCCAGGGCCTTTTGCCGGTCGCTTGGCATGCCTCTTCCCTTGCTATTGACCTCGGGGTCAGATGGGCGAAGTGTAGTCCAGAACAGGCATCGGCGCAAGGCATTGGACCGTCCCCGGGCCGTCCAGCTGTATCCATCGGGCCCCCATCTGCCGGGGACACCTATTCTTCAGCAGGGTGGACAGGGATCGGGTTTCTCACCTGCTCGGTGCGCGAGGGATTGGCGTCCCACGAGCGGCGCCAGGCCCGGCGAGGCGGCCTCACCCCCCTGCTGGCATGCGCGAGCGGCAAAGCGAAGGCCACCGGTCATTGCCGGTGGCCACAAGGCAGTCGCCCCGCCGTGCCGTGTGCTGCAGAGTTTTGAACCTGCTTTCGCAGGTGGGATCCTCCAGGAAGGCTTCGCCTTGGCCGCAGCCTATCGCGTCCCCCTCCTGATTATGGACCCCTGTAGGCAAGTGTTGGCTCAAAACGTTATGCTGCATCACGAGCACAGCAGGGTCATCCTCATGTATACCACGATCATCCGGCCTTGACAATGGAACGAGGGTCAGTCGCCGGACCCTACCGCAGGCGAATGTGGAGCTCCTTAAGCTGTTCTTCGTCGGCCGGCGAGGGTGCCTCGGCCATGACGTCCCGCGCCGCCTGGTTCTTGGGAAAGGCAATGACCTCGCGGATGTCCGGCTCGCGGGCCAACACCCGGCAGATGCGGTCAATGCCGGGCGCGATGCCTCCATGGGGCGGCGTGCCGAACTCAAATGCCTCGAGCAGATGCCCGAACCGGGCGTGGGCGACCTTGGGCTCGAGCCCGATCAGCCGGAAGACCTTCTCCTGCAATTCCCGCTGGTGGATGCGGATGCTTCCGCCGCCGACCTCGAGGTCGTTCAACACCAGGTCATACTGTTGACCGCGTGCCTTGCTCGGGTCTGTGTCGAGGAGCGGGATGTCCTCCGGCACCGGCGCGGTGAACAGGTGATGGCTGGGATCCCAGCGCTTCTCCGCCTCGTTCCAGACGACGTAGGGGAAGTCGATCACCCAGCAGAACGCCAGGACGTTCGCATCCCGCAGTCCGAGCCGATCGCCCAGGTGGGTCCGCAGCCGCGCCAGGGATTCGAAAACGACGGCGGGCTTGTCGGCGACGAAGAGCAGCAAGTCCCCGGGCTCCGCCCCCATCCGAGTCAGGATCGCCTGCATTCGGTCCGGGCTCAGGAATCGGGAGAAGGTCGAGCGAGTCTCGCCCTCCGAGGTTAGGGCCAGGTAGGCCAGCCCCTTGGCGCCAAAGTCAGCGACGTAGGCGGTCAATTCGTCGAGTTCCTTCCGGCTGTAGCCCGCACATCCCTTGGCGTTGAGGCCCCGGACCTGGCCGCCCGACCTCACCGCGTCGTCAAAGACCTTGAAACCCGATCCTTCTGCCAGGTCGGTGATGTTGCCGAGCTCGAGCCCGAATCGGATGTCCGGGCTGTCCTTGCCAAACCGTTCCATCACCTCGGCGTATTTGAACCGAGGCCATGGCTTGGCAAACAGGCGCATCTCTGGCGCCAGCTTCTCAACCATACCGGTGAACATGTCCTCGATCAGGGCCATGATGTCCTCGCGTTGAACAAAGGACATTTCCAGGTCCAGCTGGGTGAACTCGGGCTGGCGGTCGCCGCGCAGGTCTTCGTCCCGGAAGCATCGGGCGATCTGGAAGTACCGCTCCACGCCGGCGACCATCAAGAGCTGCTTGAGCTGCTGCGGGGACTGCGGCAGGGCGTAGAACTCGCCCGGGTGGACTCGGGAAGGCACCAGGTAGTCACGGGCGCCTTCGGGAGTCGTCTTGAACAGGATGGGGGTTTCGATCTCCCAGAAGCCGCGAGCGTCCAGGTAGTCGCGGATGTACTTCACCATCCGATGACGAAGCTCGAGGATGTGCTGCATCCGCGGGCGCCTCAGGTCAAGATAGCGGTACTTGAGGCGAAGGTTCTCGTCGACCTCCGTCTCCTCATTGATGGGAAACGGCGTCGTCTTGGCCGGGTTGAGGACCCGCAGCTCCGCCGCCTCGATCTCCACTTCCCCTGTGGCCAGCGCGGGGTTTTCCATTCCTTGCGGCCGTCGCCGCACCGTGCCTCGAATCTGCAGCACCCACTCCGGCCGCACGTCAACCGCGGCGCGATGCGCCTCGCCCGCCAGGCTCGGGTTGGCCACCACCTGTACAATGCCGGAGCGGTCGCGCAGGTCGAGGAAGGTCACGCCTCCATGATCCCTTCGGCGATGGACCCACCCGGCCAGGGTGACCTCGGTTCCGACGTGGCTGGTGCGCAGCTCTCCGCAGCCATGCGTCTTGTCCATGATGCCTCCAGCCGTACAAAAACCTCGCCGCCCGATTCTCATTCTTCGGGCGGCGGGTCCGTGGTCCGGATGCGCGCTCACTCCCCGGAAGGGGCGTCCGCCCGATGGTCTCGGTCGTTATTCGGGCGACTGATGTCTTGCCACAGCAGCTTACGCATCGGTTCACCTATGTAGCCGGATTCTAGCACGCACCTTGAGGGGCAGTCAACCGTCATCCTTGATCCGGCCCAAACAGCGGATCTGAACCAAGCTGCCCGTCTCTGCTGACCGCAGGCACCCCCGTCAACCGGTCTTCAGCCTGGGCGTACGATCCGAAAGCGATCCCCCCTGGATCGGCAAGTGAGACTCACAGCAGACAGGACGCAGATCATCACCCGCCCTAGCCCCAGGCTTTCCCTTCAGCCGGACCGCGTTCTTGCCGCGACCTCAGCCCATCAGCTGGAGCGGCACGGGCGTGAAGACCAGCAGGAAGAGGACCAGACCGAGGACGGCCAGCGCCTTGCGCCGCCCGTCGAGGGGGGTGATCTCGTCGAGCGGCTCGGCGTGGCTGCGCCCCATGAAGAAGATGAGCGCCGCCCAGAGCCACCACCCTTGCCAGACCAGACCGAGCGCGACCAGCGCCACGATCACGAAGGGAACCACGCGGCTGGCCCGGCGGCCGAGCAGCACATACAGCAGGTGACCTCCATCCAGCTGGCCCACCGGAATCAGGTTGAGCGAGGTCACCAGGAGCCCTGCCCAACCGGCCCAGGCGATCGGATGCAGCAGGACGTCCGCCGCCCCAAATGGAATGGGCCGGCCGACGAAGAAGTAGCGGACCCAATACACCAGCGGGCTGACCCCGCGGTAGCTGACCGGATCCGGCAGCAACCGGCCCGTCACGACGAACTTGGCGGCGAGGTAGAGGATCGAGTTGCCTTCCAAGCCCTGGCCGACCGCCTGGGCCGGCGTTGCCGGAAGCGGAGTGACCTTCGATAGAGAAAGCCCTATGAGCAACACCGGCACGGCCACGACCATCCCAGCCAGCGGGCCGGCCAGGCCGATGTCCAGAAGAACACGACGGTTCTTGGGAGGAGACTTGAGCTGGATGAATGCCCCCAATGTGCCAAAGGTGCTCCCCGGGAAGGGCAGGAAGTACGGCAAGGTGACAGCCGTCTTGTTGAAGCGTGCGGCGAGGTAGTGCCCCGACTCGTGCGCCCCCAGGATGGCCAGCAGGCTGAAGGCGAAGGGGATTCCCTGCGGAATCGACTCCAGCATTGCCCGGATCATCCCGTTGATGGTCGTGATCTCCGGACCGTTGTAGGCATAGAGGGCACCGGCCAGCAGAACGCTGAACAGCGTCGCCAGGAGCAGGAACAGGTTCACCCACGGATTGGACGGGCGGGGCTGGAGCCTGCCCGTGAGGGCAAGGGCAAGGTGATCACTCCCCTCGCTCCGGAAGAGCAGGGTCGTGCCCTGGCTGGCGAAGGCTGGCTCCAGCCGATCGTAGGCCTCCCCGGGTTCGATGAGGAGTCTGCCCCGGAAGCGGACCAGGTATCCCACCTTGGCCGGATCGCCGGACGTGACGTCGTAGACCTGCATCACTCGCTGCACTTGGAGCAGCAGGCGCTGGGCAACGTCCGAAGCAGCTGCACCGCCAATACCTTGCATGATTTGCTCCCTGAATGCAAAGGCGGGGATGGATGGGAGTCGAACCCACCGCGGCCCGCTATGCGGCCCGCCGCCGGTTTTGAAGACCGGGGAGCCCACCGGGACCCAACCACCCCCGACTACAAGCAAGGATACTTCATCCTGTGGAGGGTAGCAAGGTTTGGCCGTGCTGCACGATGCCCCGGCCGCGGAAGAGCGAGCCGCCACATTGAAGGGCATCTTGCCTGTGGTCCGGTGCACCCAAGGCTTCGTCGCCCCTCGTTTCCTGTTAAAATGGTTCGGAGGTAGGCGAGCGATGTCGATGTCGCATGACCGGGTGTCTGTTGTGAGCAGTCCGCTTCGACCGGGCGGCTTCTCGCGCTCGCCGGAGGCGTACGCCCGGTCTCGGGCCTTGCCGCCCCAGGCGGAGCGCCCGATCGCGGATTCGCTTGCGCTGCTGCTGGAAGACGCAGACCGCGTCTTGGACCTGGGCGCGGGCACGGGACGGATCTCCCATCTCCTGCTCACCCGCGGCCTCGCGGTGACCGCCCTGGACCTCTCCCGCGGCATGCTAAGGTACCTCGCCGCTCATCGGCCTTCCGGCACATCCGCTCTCTGGCTCGCCCAGGCCGATGCCGAGCGCCTCCCCTTCAAGTCGAATTCCTTTCCGGCTGCGCTTGCCGTCCATATCCTTCACCTGGTGCCGGATTGGCAGATGGCTCTTGCTGAGATCCTCCGCGTCGTGCGGCCCGGCGGGAAGCTTCTGATCGGGTGGACGGAGCATGACCAGAGCAATCCCACGACTCGCATTGCCGAGGAGTGGAAGCGGATCCTGGCCAGCCACGGCGTGGGACCTCAGACGCCGGTGCGCTACGACGAGGACATCGGTGGCTGGCTGACCGAACACGGCGCAGCCCGCCGTGACGTTCTGGCTGCGTCCTGGCAGCGGCTCCGCCGCCCACGGGAATACCTGGATGAGATTCGCCAGGGTCTGTACCCGTTCTTCCGGACAATTCCGGAGGAGATCTTCTCTGTGCTATTCGGGGAACTGGAAGCCTGGGTAAGCCGTTCGGTTGGGGACGTCGACGATCCAATCCCAAGTGAGGCGTCGTTCGTGTGCCGCGTCTACACGCTAGCATCGGATCCTGCGCGGGCAGGTGCCGGAGGCGGTCAGCATGCGTAGGCTGCTCCTGAGCCTCTTCCTGCTCCTCGCCGCCTGCTCGCCCAGCCGGGTCGCGTCCCCGAGCGCTGGAGAGGGCTCCGCCACGTTGGCGCCGTCCGCGACGGCTGCCAGGCCCAATCTGACAACGACGCCGGTTCGCCCGCCGTCCACCTCAACGCCCCTGCCGCCATTGGTCCTTTCGCCAGGGGACTGGGCCCGCGGTCCGGAAGAGGCGCCGGTGACCCTGGTCATCTACTCAGATTTCCAATCGCCGGATAGCCATGCTCTGGCACCGCTGCTGGCTGAGCTCGAGCAGAACCACCCACACGACCTGCGCATCGTGTACCGTCAGTTTCCCTTGATCGATGCGTACGACAAGGCTTCGCTCGCTGCTCAAGCGGCCGAGGCCGCCGGGGCCCAGGGCGCGTTCTGGGCGATGCACGATCTGCTCTACTCTCGCTGGGACGAGTGGGTATCCCTGTCACCGGAGGCTTTCCAGACTTGGCTGATCCAAGCCGCGGCCGCCCTCGGGCTTGACGTCGACGCGTTCCGGGATGATCTCGAAGGCGGACGCTACGCCGGCCTGGCACAGGAGGCTTTCCAGCGGGGCACCGAGGCAGGGATCCCTGGAGTCCCGTTCATCTACATCAACGGGGACCTCTTCCAACTGAGCCCGACCCTCCTCAGCCTCGAAGCTGCCGTCCGGCTGGAGTTGCTTGAGAGGCGGCAATACGATGGCTATCCTCCCTTCACGCTTGACCTCGACGGCACCTACCTTGCGCACCTGGAGCTCAACGTGGGAGAGGTGGTCATCCAGCTTTTCCCCGACTCCGCGCCGATGGCGGTGAATAGCTTCGTCTTCTTGGCCCAACAGGGTTGGTACAACGGCAACCCGGTCTACGAAGTCGTGCCTGGCACGCTCATCGAGACCGGCGATCCCAGCGGAACAGGAGTGGGCGGCCCGGGGTACTCCTTGCCAGAGGAGATCGACCCCACGCTGCATTTCGACCAGCCGGGGATGGTTGGCCTAAGCAGCCTCGGGCCCGGTGCGGGTGGGAGCCGCTTCTTCATCGCCCTGGCGCCTTTGCCCTACCTCGACGGGACCCGGACGATCTTCGGCCGCATCATCCAGGGCCTGGAGGTGCTGCAGAGTCTGGCGGCTCGAGATGCGCTCGCCGATCTCCTGCAGCCTCCTGAAGCGTTTATCCGGCAGGTGACGATCGAGGGACCATGAACACGGAACCGGCGCGACCCGATTGGCAGGACTGGTTGCTCTTTGCTCTGGGGCTGGGAGGGGGACTGGCGGGAGTCTTTGCCGCCCTCATCCTGAGCGCAATAGCGCTTCTGCTGGCCGCCAGCGGGGATCCTGAGGGTGGGCGCGCCGTTCAGTGGCTGGCCGTGGCCGTGGGGGCGACCGCCCTCGGTGGCGTTCCGCTGGTGTACTGGACGGCCCTGCCGCTCTTCGGGCGTCCAGCCCCAGTCCCACGTCGCCCTTCCCGGGCGTGGGCGTGGATCGCTGTGGCGTTCCCGGCAGCGATCGCCCTCGGCTTTCTTGCCTCGCAAGCAGGGGCCCTGGGCGATCTGCTCTGGCCATTGGCCCAGGTGCTGGCCGCCACTATTCCGGTGGCGCTCATTGTTCTGACTGTGCGCAGGCTGGGCCCTCCTATCTCGCCTCGGCGCGCCTGGGGGCAATTGCTTGCCGGTCTCTGGGCCTCGTCGGCGATGGCCCTCGCCGCTGAACTGCTGATGATCATCCCCGTTGGGCTGGTCTTCGTCGTCGGTCTGTCCTGGTCGCCCGCAGGTCGTCAGCTCATGGAGTCTCTGACGAGCCAGGGCAAGGCGATCTCCCCGGAGAGTCTCGCGCCCCAGATGGAGGCTCTGGTCTTGCAGCCATGGTCCATCCTCATCGTTCTTGCATACATGTCGTTGGTGGTGCCCCTTGTTGAGGAGGCGGCCAAGACCGTTGGCTTGTGGCCTCTTCTCCGCCGTCGCCTGACACCGGCTGAAGCCTTCCTGGGTGGCGTGCTCACGGGTTCCGGCTACGCCTTGTTCGAGGCGTTCTTCTTACCCCAACCCGGGACAGACTGGGCCGGCACGATGATCAGCCGCGTCGGCGCGACCACCATGCATGCCTTCACTGCGGGGCTGACCGCCTGGGGCCTGCGGGAGGCCTTCGTCCGCAAGCGTCCTCTGCGCCTGGCCGGCTGCTACCTCGCCAGCACGGGGATCCACGGGGCGTGGAACGCGGCAGCCATCACCATCGGCCTGAGCACGCTTCTCCCCCAGACAGCCGTGGGCCCGGCCCTCTCGGGCGTTGTGGCCCTCGGGGCCATCATCGCCTTGCTGGCACTCGCCGGCCTGGCGGCCGCGGGCATCCCCTGGCTGGCACATCGGCTAAAGGGGCGAAACGGGGCTGGCCCTGACGCGGCCACACCGCCCGCTATCCAATCGGTCGGTGGAGGGCAGCAATCCGCCCCGTGACCGCGGGGCGACTGGCCGCCGTCCTACAGCCGGTTCCCCTGCTGCGCACCAAGAGAGCACGTCCCTGTCCAGGGTAGGACCGACGTGCCCTGCCGGTCCTGTCTCAGTGGCACTTGCAGGCGTGTCGGGCCAGGGTCCTTGTGCTCGGCAATCGCCATGGACATGGCCTTTCGCCAGGTCAGACCGGGGGTAGAGGAGCGCGGTCGCTCGCCTTCGGGGCGATGCTAGGTCTTGGGATCGCCGCTAGCGCGGGGCTTGGCGCCTCGCCGGACGTGATGGTAGAGGTAGTAGGCAAAGCCGGCTACCAGCACCAGGGCGATGGGGATATCGAAGGGGCGCATGACCTGGCGCAGCTGCTCCCAGCGGGAACCCAAGACATAGCCACCATAGGCGAGCGCGCCGCACCACAGGCAGGAGCCGGCGAACGTGAGGAGGGCGAAGCGAGCCAGGCGGGTTCGGGCGACTCCAGCCGGGAATGAGATGAAGGTTCGCACGATCGGCAGCAGGCGCGAGAGGAACGCGGTCCAGTCGCCCCATCGGGCGAACCAGCGGTCGGCCACCTCGAGATCGTGCGGGCTGATCATCAAGTACTTGCCATAGCGATCGAGGAGGGGGCGTCCGCCCCAGGCGCCCAGGGCGTAGGAGAGCAGGGACCCTGTTGTGCAGCCCACGGCTCCCCAGAAGCCACCCAGCAGGGCCGCTTGCAGGGCCGTCCCGCCTCGGGCCTGTACGAGAAGCCAGCCCGACAAGGGCATCGTGACCTCGCTGGGGATGGGGATGTTGGCGCTTTCTAACACCATGATCGCGGTGACTCCTCCCCAGCCGATTGTCTGGAGAAGGTGGGTCAGATAAGCGACGATCTGTTGCTCGAGCCAGACGGGCATGATACTCTCCCACGAAAGAGCCGTCGGCCGCATGGTAGCGGCCGGGCGGCTCCCCGGGCTGCGAATTGTAGCATGCTTTGCCCGCCGCAGCCCATCTGCTGGACGGTAGGACCGCTGTGCGGGCGGTCCCAGCGTGTGCAAAGGGCGCAGACCGCCGTCCCCGGCGGCCTGAATTCCCCTGATGCCCGTCCGCACCCTTCCGACGGCATCCCCCGGAAGGCTTTCTTGACATCCCCCTGCCGCTATGCTACATTTCCTCGCGCTCAAGTGCGGGAAAGCCCCACGCGCATGAGAGAAGCAGGCAGCGATAGTGGAGCGGGCTGCGCCGTCCCGTGAGGCGCATTCGTTTTGCCCGCCGGGGTGCATTCCTCACCTGATTGCGGCGCCTGCCCTCGCGTCTGATCACGATAGGAGACCAGTCTTGACAAAGTCGCGCACCGAGCTCATGGTTGACCGCCTGCGGGACCTTCAGGCCTCCTCCCCGGATGTTGAAGCCTCGGCCGTTGTCAGCGTGGATGGGTTGACGATGGCCTCTGCACTCCCCAGCAACGTGGAGGAGGATCGCGTTTCGGCGATGTCGGCAGCCATGCTCTCGCTGGGGGAGCGGATCGCCAGCGAGCTCGGCCGCGGGACGCTTGACCAGGTCTATATCCGGGGCGAGGGCGGCTTCGTCATCCTGATGTCAGTGGGCGAGGAAGCCGTGTTGACGGTTCTCGCCCGCCAGCAGGCAAAGCTGGGCCTTCTCTTCCTCGACATGCGCCGGGCCGCCGAAGACCTGTCAAAGCTGCTCTGAGTCTTTCAGGGGCACCAGCGTGTTGATCCCAAAGAGCGGTTTCTTTCTGGCAAACCGGATCGCGCGGCACTATCTGCTCTCCATGGAGACCGTCATGGGCGGCCATGGACTTGGCGCCATCCTCAATCTCGCCGGCCTGCGATCCTGGATCAACAACCTGCCCGCCGACGACGACAACCGGGGCGTGGACTTCGCAGACTTCTCTGCCATCCACGGGTCCTTGGAGGAAATGTACGGACCGCGTGCGGGTCGGGGACTGGCCCGGCGGGCGGCCTGGACCTCATTCCCCAAGGCGCTGCGGGCGTACGGCGCAGCTGCTGGGGTCACCAGCTTGAGCTTCAAGATCCTCCCCCTCCCCAAGAAGCTCGAGCGGGGCCTGCCGGCGATGGCCCGCGTTGCGTCGGCAGTCAGCGACCTGCAGGCCACGGTCACAGAGGAGAAGGGATATTACATCTTCGCTGTCGACCGCTGTCCTGTCTGCTGGGGACGGCACACAGACGCCGCGGCTTGCTCTGCCATCACCGGCCTGCTGGAAGAGGCCCTGCTCTGGGCATCAGGAGGCAAGTCGTTCCGGATCGAGGAGGCCGAGTGTGCCGCACTCGGCGGGAAACGCTGCGCCTTCTATATTGACCGGAAGCCGATGGTCTGATTTCGTCGGGGACGGCGGGCATGCAACTCACCGTGGTCATCCCTACCTACAACGAGGTCGAGAATCTGCCCCCGCTCACCGCGAGCCTCTGGTCCCTCTCCCTGCCCGATCTGCACATCCTGGTCGTGGATGACAACTCGGCGGACGGGACGGGCGAGGCGGCCGAGGAGATCGCCCGCCAGCACCCCGGGCAGATGTCCGTCATTCACCGCTCAGGCAAGCTCGGCCTGGGATCCGCCTACGTCGCCGGCTTCCGGGCGGCTCTGGGTGAAGGCGCGCAGGCCGTCGCCCAAATGGACGCTGACTTCTCTCACTCCCCATCCTACCTTCCGGGGTTGGTGGCGGCCCTCGAAGAGGCCGACGCCGCCTTCGGCTCGCGTTACGTCAGCGGTGGCCGCCTGGACGAGCGTTGGGGGATTGGGCGGGTGCTGCTGTCCTCGTTCGGCAACTTCTACTCGCGCGCCATTCTGGGTGTCCCCATCCGCGACATGACCGGCGGGTTCCGCGTCTGGCGCCGGCAGACGCTCCTCGGAATGCCCCTCGATCGCATCCTGTCGAACGGTTACGTCTTCCAGGTGGAGATGGCCTACGTCGCCCAGCGGCTGGGATATCGGATCGTCGAGCTGCCGATCTACTTCGAGGATCGCCGCCTGGGACAGTCGAAGATGTCACTGCGCATTCAGCTTGAGGCCTCACTCAGGGTGTGGCATGTCCTGCTGGCCCACCGCAAACTGACGCCTGCGGACCGGCAGCCGATCACTTGAGGTCGGGCACCCGGCCTCCCGCCGCACGCGCCAACCGCCCCCAGCCCTCCAACGTCAGTTCCTGCGCCCGCCGCTCCGGAGAGATCCCTGCGCGTTCCAGGAGTTCGTCCGCTTCGGCCGGGGAAGTGCCCATCCCCGCCGCCAGCGCGTTCCGCAGCTTCTTGCGCTTCTGGCCGAAGCCTGCCCGAGCGAGACGGAACACGGCCGGAACCAACTCCCTCGGGACAGGCGGACTCTCGTGCAGGTCAACCCGCAGAATCGATGAGTCGACTTTGGGGGGCGGGTAGAAGGCTCCCGCGGGGATGCTGCCAACAATCGCCGGGACCCCGTAGAGCTGGACGCTCAGCGCCAGCAAGCTCATCTCACCTGCCTCGGCGACGATTCGTTCCGCGACCTCGCGTTGAAGCGTCAACACAAGCCGGGCGGCGGGCGCGCGGTCCTCCAGCAATTTTCGGATCAGCTGCGAGGTGATGGTGTAGGGGATGTTGGCGACGACTCGGTAGGGGGTATCGCCCACCAGGGAGGCCAGGTCCAGCGTCAGGATGTCCCCCTGTACGACTTGCACTTGAGGGAGGGATGCCACCACCTCGTTGAGCGCGGCGATGAGACGCCGATCGATCTCGACCGCCACCACTCGACCGGCTCTGTGCGCCAGACACCAGGTGAGCGAGCCGACGCCGGCACCGATCTCCAGCACCGTCTCGTCACCGGTCAGCCCGGCGGCGTCGATCACCCGATCCAGCGCGGCCGGGTCAAAGAGGAAGTGCTGCCCTAGACGCTTGTTTGGCCGGACAGCATGCTTGCGTAGCAGACTTCGGAAGTCCGGCCACGGCTGGACCGCGCTCATGGGAAGATCCAGACGATGCTATCCGGAGAGGGGACCGGCGTGAGGAAGTAGACGGTTACGTACTGATGCCAGTTGACGAAGTTGTCCTCGTCGTAGCCGAGGTCGATCCAGCGCCCGCGGACTCCGCCGCCGGTGTCGGCGGCCTCGGCGTAACCGTATCCGATCACATACATACGCGTGCCAAAGGGGATCAGGCTGCGGTCGATGGCCACGAGGCCCTTCGTCAGCGGTCTGCCCGAGGCCGTGATGCCATACCAGGGGGAGGTGACGGGCGTTCCGGCGCGGGAGGCGGAGTAGCTGGTGGCGTACATGGTCACGGCGCGCCAGTACTCAAGCGGGCCGTCAGGCGTGCTCACGGTTCGGATGACGATCTGCGTCCCGTACCCTATGACCTCCGGCCGCGGCTCGACGGCCACCCATTCGCCCTCCACCCTCCGGCTCACTTCCTGGCCGTCCTCCAGACGGACTCGAACCCGATTGGTGACCACGCCATAGGCACCGACCTCAATCAACCGCTGGTTGTCGATCTCAAGATCCGGGAGTGGCTGATAGGTCGTCTCGAATGGGAGCGGGCGCTGCTCAACAGCCACCTGCTCCGTCACGCGAACGAGGCGGATGCAGCCATCCTGCGGGATGGGCTCTTCCAGTCCTGGGACGGCGTAATCCAATCCCACGGGCACCAATCCGGCCTCGATCAGTGCCCCGCCAACCGTGTCGGCGGCCACCCATGCCCGGAACTCCTGTCCTTCGGCCTCGATCGTGACGGCACGGGACCGCTCCAGTCCAGCCGCGATCGGCCCGTCCAGCGGAGTTTCCGGAGGCGGGCTCAGCCGGTCAGACGAGCGTAGGACGATCCCTGCCTCCCAAAGCGCCTGGCCAAATGTCGCCGCCGCCGAACGCATCGTACGTGTGCTCCCCTCCTGGCTAAGCGTGACTGGGAAGGCGGACTGCACACGAACACGGGTCGGCCTGTGCCCCAGGTCCCGCCCTGGATCGGCTATGCGCACCCCATCCACCCACACCTGGTCTCCCGGAAAGAGAGCCACGCCTGCTGCCCCCAGGATGTTGGCGGGGATGGTCTCCGCCGTGACCACAATCGAGCTTTCCCCGTTGGCCTCGACGACGACGGGGAAGGCGTAATCCAGCCGGATCGTCATCCCCGACACAACACGTGACGCTCGATCGGGCTCGACTCGGTCTTCGGGCTTCAGATCCCAGCCCAGGACCCCGCCGACGGTTCCGGCGTGCGTGAAGACGTGCTCAGCCTGGCCGTCGACGACCAATCCAACCGGTTTGCCGGTGGCCAGGTAGACCAGCGCCAGGCCGGCAAGCGCCGACACAGCCGTGCCGGCGCGCAGGGAGAGCTGGCGATTCCGTCTGAACCAAGCCACCAGGGCCATAGGTTCGCCCAGTATACCAGAGGGGAAAGGGCAGCATCGTGCCGCACCGTCGCGGCCGGCCACGAGCCAAGCTTGCCTTAGGCCGCCTTCGCTCGCATCCGCAGTGGGAATGAAGGAGCGCCGGGCAGGCACCCCGGCGGCACCCAGAGGTTCCCTCTTACCGCTGCTGCCTCTCGGCCCTGACGGGGTTCGAAGGTCTCCGCCGCGCCGGACCCGCCCGGACGCTCACTGCGAGGATATCCTGCCCAGGACAAGCTGTCAACGTCCCGCCGGGGCGGCCATCGGGGCATCCCCGCGATTCCCCTCTGCCTCCGGCGGTAGTCGTGCGCGGGCAAGCATCGCTTCGCACGGCCGTCGGTTTCCCCACGAACGCGAAGGGACTCCCGACGATTCCTGGAGCCCCAGGTCGCAAAATCCGTTCGAGGCGGAGAGGGTGGGATTTGAACCCACGGAGCCTTTCGGCTCACGCGCTCTCCAGGCGCGCGCGTTAGACCAGACTACGCTACCTCTCCCCAAGCCTGAAGGCCGAGCCGTTGGTCCGATCAGGGGGATTATACCATCCGCCCGCGCGCGACCCAGCCGCCCCCAGCGCTGGCCATCCATCCACCGCGCCGAGTCTCGACAAAGGACAAGTGCGCTCCTGCGAGCCCTTCTCCGTTTGCGACGCCCACCGCCTCAGGGGAACCTGACTCCACTTTACGTCGAGGTTGGCCTCGCAACCTGGCTGCGGTCCCACATCAGTGCGCACACTAATCCGATCCACAGGTGGACCAGGAGCAAGGCATCTCCGCCATCGACGGCACGCATTGCGCCGACGGACAGGCTTCCCCACAGCCCGGCGACCGCGGTGACGAGCGCACCTATCACGCCTGCCCAGCCGAACCAAGTGGGCAGGAGGGCAGGCATCGGCCTCATGCTGATCCGGCTCAACAGACCCATCCAGGCAGCCAGGAGCACGATGGAGACTCCCGAGATCCACTCGTCCGCTCGGAACGCGGCTTGAAACCGGCTAAGCAGGGCTTGCCGTGCCGTGGCCTCCCAGGAATCGATGTACGCACCTGCCAGAGTCATCTCCACGAGGTTAAGGCTGAGACCAACGACCAGAAGCAGGAAGCCTGCGACCCCGAAGGCGAAGGCCAGGCTGGACCAGCCTCGGCCTCTTCCCCTTAGGTCCCTCCGGATGGCGCTGAGGGCCAGCGGCAGGCCGGCGGCGAATAGCAGCAGCGGCCCCCAGGTCAAAGCGCCTGGCGCCTGAGAAGCGACGGCTGCAGCGAGCTCGTGCTGGTCCTCCACCCGGGCGGGAAGGAGCGGAAGGAAGCGCCGCCCGAGAAGGGACACGGCCACCCAGCCGATCAGCAGGCCGTGATCGAGGCGGGCAATCTGACGCTCATCCACCCGCGCCCTCCGGACCTGGCTCGCCTCTGGCCGGAAACAGCTCGCCGAGCACTTCGGGGGCATATAGGGCAACCATCTCAGACGAGAGCGCATTCAGCTTGCAGATCTCGCCATAGAAGTCCGCGCTGCGCCTCTTGCGCCGAGCCTGCGTCTCCACGTCCAGCTCCCACAGCCCAAAGCGTTGCGTCCAGCCGCGCTCCCACTCAAAGTTGTCCACCAGGGACCAATGGAAGTAGCCGCGCACGGGCCAGTTGAAATTCACTGCCCTCCATACTTGACGGATGTGGCTTGCCAGGTAGCGTGGGCGCAGCCGGTCCGTGTTGTCCTCGACGCCATTCTCGGTTACGTAGATCGGGAGATCGTAGGAGTGGGCCCACCTGAGCGCTTGCCACATCCCCTCGGGCACATTGGCTAGGTACCCGGTGGGGCTGAGGTCCGCGCCCTCGGGGAAGTATCCGCGGCCGAAGAGCTCGCCGGGCATCCCAAGATCGAAGGCGACGGATTCGACGGTGTAGTAGTTGAGGCCGAAGTAGTCTTGCGTCCCGACGGCCTGAGGGATCCGCTCCCGAAGCACCGGCGATCGGAAGCGGCCGGTGTGAACGGCGTTGGGGATGAGGTTGTTGAACATGGCGGAGCGGATGCGCGTGACCCAACGGTCCAGGGGGCTGGATGGTTTCGCCGGGCGGAAGCCTCGATAGTGGTGGGCAATGCCGACCAGCGCTCCCGGCTGAATCTCATGGATCGCGTGGTAGGCCGCGGCATGCCCGACGACCATGTTCCTGCACACCCGCATGGTCTTGAGGAAGTCCTTCTCACCCGGAGGGAAGTCTCCAGTGGTGTAGCCCATGGTGGCATACACGTTCGGCTCGTTGATGGTGACCCAAAGCCCGACCATGTCCTGCAAGGTTGACACGACCTTGCGAACGTAGCGTTCAAAGCGGGGCACGATTTCCGGGTTGAGCCACCCGCCCTGTTCCGCCACCCACACGGGGCTGGAGAAGTGATGCAGCGTGACCATGGGCATCAGCCCGCGGTCGAGCGCCCCCTTGATGATCTCGCGGTAGACGTCCAGGGCCGACTCGTCCCACACGGCGGGGCTCGGTTCGACTCGGCTCCATTCGATCGACAGGCGATGGGCGTTCTGGCCGGTGCTCGCGGCCAGGTCCAGGTCCTGCTTCCAGCGTCCACCCCACCAATCACAGGCTTTGCCTGACTGGTGACCGTGGACGATCCTCCCCGGCTGCTGCTCCCAGGCCCACCAGTCATTGTTTGTGTTTCCGCCCTCGACCTGATGGGAGGCCGTGGCCGATCCCCACAGGAATCGTCGGGGGAAGCTAAAGGTGGCCTTGATCACGCATCCCTCCCCTTGGGCGTGGAGCCCGCCTCTTGACGCAGAACGGCCTGCCCGATCAGCGTCCTTACCCCGGTGGGGCGGAACCCCACTTCTGCAGCCTCGCGCCGGCCGATCAGGTCATCCTTCGCCACGCGGAACAGGGCCACTACGCCTCCACTAAGGAGCCGGCCGGCGTTGGCCGCCAGAACGGACTTGCCATAGCCCTGGCCTCGAGATGAGGGTTCTACCTCAAGGTAGAGCTCGGCGAAGGTCGGCCCCTTCCAGTTCACGCCGCAAGCAGCCCGCAGCAACTCCCCCGAGTGTATCTCGTAGCGCGGCGGACCGCCCGGAGAGGCTGTCTCCATGACGAGCACGTTGACGATGGGGCGGTACTCCTCCAGATCCAGCCGAAGCAGCTCATAGACCCGGACCCCAGTCAGCTGAACGACCTCCTGGGCCCATGAGCGTTGCTCGAGGGGCAGGTGGAGCACAACCGGGCGGGGGGACGCGAGCGCGGCAACAAGCAGCGCCTTGAGCGCCGCGGCCTGGCCGACAAATGGAACAACGAGAGGGCGAAAGAGGTCCAACCCGGTTCTGGCGACTGCCAGGAACCCTGTCGGGTCCCCCTTGCCAGGGTGGTAGGCAAAGAGCTTGACCGAGTCCGCGGGGTGATGCAAGGCGTAGTAACCCGCCATGGCATCGCCGGCGGAATGCTCATCCAACAGCTTGGCTAGCTGCCCCCGGGAGGCCGCATCGACCTGGCGGACTACGCTCATTCCAGCAATTGTAGCCGTGGAGCTGCGTGCAGCCAAGCGGTCAGCCTTGCTGGAACTATCGAAAGGCGCTATAGTCCTCCGGGCCGGATGCGCGTCATGCAAAAGAGGATCAGACGCCAGCTTCTGCTACTGAGCGGTGCGCTCCTGCTCGCCGCCTGCACCTCCCAGGCGCCATCGTCGGCGACACCCGGCCTGGAGGGCCCCACCCCAGCCCCCGAGTTCGTCGAGTACTGGCAGTCTCATGGTGGCGCGGCCACCTTCGGGCCGCCCCTCGAGGTCGCTTCCCATGAGGGGACGCTGCTCCAGCAGCCCTTTCTGAACGTTGAGCTCATCTACGATCCTTCGGCCCCCCGGTCGGAAGCTGTCCGGCTCGCCCCTCTCGGCAGGCAGCTGGGCCTGGCCGCACCCGCCGTGCCAGTCCCCTCAGATCCCGACACCCGCTACTTCGCCTCTACCGGTCACACCCTGTACACTGGCTTCGCCCCGACGTACGACGAACTCGGGGGATTGACCGTCGCCGGGGCCCCGATCGCCGAGGTCGAA
This sequence comes from uncultured Anaerolineaceae bacterium, assembly GCA_964420755.1. Classification (GTDB taxonomy): domain Bacteria; phylum Chloroflexota; class Anaerolineae; order Anaerolineales; family E44-bin32; genus DATEAV01. The sequence continues at coordinate 1,627 of CAYQUY010000017.1, read as the reverse complement.
TTCGGCGACGGACTGATCTACCAGTTCTTCGAGAACCTCGGTCTGTACCGGGAAGAGAACGCCCCTCCCTCCGAAGTGCACCTGCTGGCCTACGGTCTGGCCGCTCACAGCACAAGCATGGACCTGGTGGCCATCGATCTCGGGTTCGTCTTGCCACCGGGCCTCCACTTGCGTCCTTTCGGCGAGTTCCTGGACCGCTACGGGGGCGAGGCCTTCTTCGGCCGCCCATTGACGGACCCGTATCTGGCAGCCGACGACGCCATTGAGCAGGTGTTCGAACGCGCCGTCCTCTATGCCCCGCCGGACCTGCCCGGGCTCACCCGACTACGCCCGCTTGGCCTGCGCTTGGGTCCGGCCGAGCCCGCCGTCCCGCCGGCCTCGGACCGGAGCGGCCTCTTCTTCCCCTCCACGGGACACAACGTCCTGTGGGTGTTTGCCGACTTCTACCGCACCCATGACGGAGAAACGCTCCTTGGGCTTCCCCTGGGAGAGGCGGTGATGCAGGGGGAGGTTCTGACTCAGAGGTTCGAGAACGCCATCCTGGAGTACCACTTCGATCTCCCCTCCTCGCTTGCGGTGCAGCTTGCGCCCATGGGCGCCTCATTGATCGGTGTGAGCACGCCGATGACGGCGACCCCGTCCGCGACTTCGGCCCTCCCCTCTCCCACTCCCTCCACCAGCCGAGCCGCGGTGATCGTCCGCACCTGGGTCGAGCACCCGGTTCTGCCTGCGGGCGCTGCCCAACGCATCTTCATCCAGGCCACCTTCTCGGACGGAAGTCCCTGCGACGCCATTGTCCCCGTCGTCCGGGTGGACGGCCCGCGCTCCTCGTTCTACCCCGAAGTCCCGCCCCTCGATGCCAACGGCTATGCTGAGCTGACCCTGATCGTCGAAGACCTCCTTCCGGGAGAGATCGTCAACTACGAGGTCGCTGTGGCCGGCGAGCAAGGCGTGGGGTTTGCCGTCGGCCAGTTCATCGCGGGGCTCAGCGGCTCCGCTCCATAGCCGACCGGTTCCTGCGTTAGCACCTTGACCTGAAGCCCGCGTGGTGACGCCTCGCTCCCAGCGCGGTCCCTGCTAGGACCGCGCCTACGCCCTCTTCTCTCTGTTCGCTCAGGATGTGCAGGGCAACACGACGCCCCTCTGACGTGTCTGAGATCGTCGGGGCTTTGCGCGTGCGCCCAGCGGGCGAGCGATCGAGGCGAGCTTGCTCGAAACCCGAGGAAAGTCTGGCTAGGGTAGCGGCTGGGCTTCGGCCAGGACCGTCACCGAGTCGATCGTCGGTCCGAGGCTATACAGCACGAGGTCGAAGCCGGTCCGTCCGCCCGGGGCCAGCCCCTCCTCCGGCTCCCACAACCGGTAACCCACGGCGCTGCCAGCCGCATCCAGCGCGACGGCCAGGACGGCGAGCCTCCCCTCGGCCTCGGCATCGGCTGACAAGGTGACCGAGCCCGTCACTCGCCAGCTTAGCCCGTCCCCCCCTGGCTGCTCGGCCTCCCGGTCCAGGGTCAGAGGCAAGTACCGGTCGGTCACATCGCCGACGGCCACGCCGCTGGTCTGCCTGGCCATGGCAGCGGCGGGATCTGGCGCCGGCGGCGGGAAGTATGCGGCAAGCGGCATCATACCC
>CAYQUY010000016.1:0-18920 GCA_964420755.1 uncultured Anaerolineaceae bacterium | reverse complement strand
CCTCGAAACCCACCGGCACGATCAGCCCGACCTCGGCCTCCCTGGCCCGAACCGCCGCCTCGGGATCCCCTACCTCGATCAGTTCCACTTCCCCGCTCGCCCGCAGAAAGTCCATGAGCTGGGGCCCGTTCTCCGCGCCCGCCACCGCCACGCGCACCTGGGATGCCTGCGCCGACGCCATCTGCCGCTGGATGAGCTTCTGCGGGAGCAGCACGAAGAGCGGCATCAGCAGGACTGGCCCGAAGACCATTGCCAACAGGGTACGCCGGTCCCGGAACGTGTCGAGCAACTCCTTCAACCAAACAACCAGCGTGTTCATTGGTCCCCCTGCGCCGCCTCCTCCCCCAAGAGTTGGACAAACGCCCCCTCCAGGGAAGCCTCTCCCGTCTGTCGCACCAGCTCTTCGGGGCTGCCGCAGGCGATGATGCGGCCGCGTTGGATGATCGCCAGCCGGGTGCACAGCCGCTCGGCTTCCCCCAGAATGTGGGTCGAAAGGACCAGGCACCGGCCCTCGTCCCGGAAGCGGGCGATCAGATCGCGAACGCAGCGGACGCTCATCACATCCAGCCCAGCTGTGGGCTCATCCAGCAGGAGATGGTGGGGGTTGTGGATCAACGCCCGCCCCAAAGCCACCTTCTGCTTCATCCCCTTCGAGAAGGGCTCACAACGGCGGTCTGCATACTCCTCGATCTCCAGAAGGGCAACTACCTCCTCGATCCGCTTCTCGAGACTCTCTCCCGCCAGCCCGTGCAGCCTGCCGAAGTAGCGCAGGTGCTCGCGCGGGGTCAACCGGCCGTAGAGACCCCAGTACTCCGGCAACACGCCCAGCGTCGCCCGCACGGCTGCGGGGTCGGTCAACAGATCGTACCCGCCGACCTTCGCCGACCCCGCCGTCGGCCGCAGCACGGTCGCCAGCAACCGCAGCGTCGTCGTCTTGCCCGCACCGTTGGGTCCAAGCAGCCCAAGCACCTCGCCTTCGCGGGCGGCGAAGGTCACCCCATCCACCGCTCGCACCCCATTGAAATGCTTCGCCAATCCCTCTACATCGATCATGCAATCTCCCCAGCCTCCTACGGCTTCCTCAGGGAACCCTCAACAGTCATTAGCAGGGTGATGAAGAACCGCCCTGCCCAAGACAGGAAGCAGGGCTTTCTCTTCACACTCCTAGGTGCCCCAACTGTCGGGACGCGAGCGTCGCCGGCGGGTCGAGTCGGTCAGCGGCCGCTTGGCGACCACGCACATCTTGTTGGTGGATTCGAGGCTCCGAATCGCCACCACCTCCCAGCCCTCTTCTCCCCATTCGTTCAGGGTCGCCTCGACCTCCTTGTCCTTGGGGCCTCGGAGGGCCGTGGCAAAGGTCTGGACGCGGTATTCCCACGCCTGCGTCTCAGCCATGGCCTACTTCTCCTCTGAACCGACACTCTTCGCCAAGGAAACCATCCCGCTCAGCCCGCCCAGGTTCATGGTGTCCACGGCACTGGAGGGGACAATCACCAGGGCGCCCTTCTCCTTGAGGCCTTCGAAGAGCATGTTCATCGCCCGCAGGTGCAGCGCGGTCGGGTTGTCCTTGTAGGCCAGGGAGGCATCGGCAAAGGATTGGGCGATTTGCTTCTCCGACTCGCCGAGGATCACCCGCGCCTGCCGCTCCCGCTCAGCCTGCGCCTGCCGGCTCATGGCGTCCTCCAGGTCCTGAGGGATGACCACATCCCGGATCTCCACGGACTGGACGGTGATGCCCCAGGGCGTCGTCCGCTCGTCGATGATCCTCTGCAGATCCTGGTCCATCCGCGCTCGACCGACCAGGATGTCGGCCAGGTTCATCTGCCCGATGACCTCGCGCAGCGCAGTCTGCGCCGCCCAGGCGATCGCCACCCGGTAGTCCTCGACCTCGAGCGCTGCTTTCTCGGCGTCCCAGACCAGCCAGAACAGCACGGCATCCACGTCCACCGGCACGGTGTCCTTGGTCAGCGTCTTCTCGGCGCTGAAGGGGGTGACCATCACCCGGTGGTCGATCCAGATCGGGACCCGATCGATCACCGGCACGATCCAGAACAGGCCGGGGCCGCGCAGGCCCATGAAGCGGCCAAACCGCAGGACGACGGCCTTCTCCCACTGGTCGGCGATCTTCAGGCCGAAGAGTATCCACAAGCCCGCCAGGCCAAGGGCCGAGGTGACAATGGCTATCCACAGGGGCGAGACACCCATCCACGCCATCGCCACCGCCAGCAGAATCGCGATCACGTTCACGAGCAGCCAGGTGACAACGGCCACGCCGGGGATCCGCCCGCCTGAAGTCGTCGAGGCGGTCGAAACCGCCATCTTCGATTCGACGGTTAGAGACTTCGCTCGCCTGGCCATTCATTCCTCCTCTTGCGGGAGCGGCTTCTCCGCCGCGTCCTCCTGATCTTGGGGCGGGGTTCCCTCCGCCCGCCAGCGCTTGATCATCCGCCGACTGATTTCTTCCACGTCATCAGGCCCGAAGCCCTGGCGGGCTGCGTCCGCCAGGAAGGATCGGACGAACGCTTCCACGGCAGCATGGTGAAGACCCTCAGCCCGCTCCGCCTGAATCTTCCCCAGGACATACGTCCCGCGCCCTTGCTGGGTCGAGATCAGCCCGGCCTCGTCCAGCAGCCGGTAGGCCCGGGCGACCGTGTTGAAGTTCACCCTCAGGTCCGCCGCCAGCTGCCGCACCGTCGGCAGCTGGTCACCCGGCTTGAGCTCGCCACTCGCGATCTGGGTCTCGATGCGATCGATGATCTGCAAGTAGATCGGAACGTGACTTCGGAAGTCGAGTTCAAGCCACATGGTAGATTGACCTAATTGTCTAATTGTCCCATAGTCTCATTGTCGCATTGTATCTTTGTACTAATTGTATGCTCAATATGCGATTTGTCAAGGGGCGAGCCTGGCGTTCGTCCAACCCTTGCCGCTCGAGTCAGAAAAGTGGCTCTATAACCCGCATGGTAGAATCGCCTCAGAAAGACCAAGTGAACGGAGGCAAGTGTGGAGAAGCAGGTTGGTACTTTCGCAGTGAAGAAGGGACTGGCCCAGATGCTCAAGGGCGGCGTGATCATGGATGTGGTGACGGCCGAGCATGCTCGCATCGCCGAAGACGCCGGCGCCGTCGCCGTCATGGCCCTCGAGCGCGTCCCCGCCGACATACGCGCCCACGGTGGCGTCGCGCGGATGAGCGATCCCGCGCTCATCCTGGAGATCATGGAGGCCGTCTCCATCCCGGTGATGGCCAAGTGCCGAATCGGCCACTTCGTCGAGGCCCAGGTATTGGAGGCCCTCGGCGTCGACTACATCGACGAGTCGGAGGTCCTCACCCCCGCTGACGAGGCTCACCACATCGACAAGCATGTCTTTAAGGTTCCCTTTGTCTGCGGCTGCCGCAACCTGGGCGAGGCCTTGCGGCGGATCGGCGAGGGCGCGGCGATGATACGCACCAAGGGGGAGGCCGGAACCGGCGACGTGGTCGAGGCGGTGCGCCACGCCCGGTCCGTCCTGGGCGACATCCGCCGCATTCAGAACATGGCCGCTGAGGAGCTGATGGCCTTCGCCAAGGAGATCGGCGCGCCGTATGAGCTGGTCAAGGAGACTCGGGAGCTCGGCCGTATGCCCGTGGTCAACTTCGCCGCGGGCGGTATCGCCACCCCGGCCGACGCAGCCTTGATGATGCAGCTTGGCGCCGACGGCGTCTTTGTGGGCTCGGGCATCTTCAAATCGGGCGACCCGGCCCGGAGGGCCAAAGCCATCGTCGAGGCTACCACGCACTACAATGACCCCAAGATCATCGCCGAGGTGAGCAAGGGGTTGGGTGAGGCGATGGTCGGTATCGGCGTCACCCAGCTGCCCGAGACCGAGCGCCTGGCCGTCCGCGGCTGGTAGTCCCCGAATCCGCCAGACCGCGATGACCGACGCCGCGTGCACACGCCTCCGCCGCGCCGACCGGGCGATGCGCGACCCGGATGACATCGAAGCCCTGCTCCAGCGCGGACGCTTCGGCTACGCCGCCACAACCTCCGGCGATCAGCCTTTCCTTCACCCGACGACGTTCTGGTACGACCGGAGCGCGCGGCGGATCTACTTCCACGGTGCCCGCCAGGGGCGTACCCTCGAGAACGTAACCCAGAACCCACGGGTTTGCTTCGGCGTGGCGGAGATGGGCCGCCTGCTCCCCGCCGAGAAGGCCTGCAACTTCAGCCTCGAATATGCCAGCGTCTGCGTCTTCGGGCGGGTCCGGCTGGTCGAAGAGGAGGGCGAGAAGCGCCGCGGCCTGCAAGGCCTGCTCGACAAGTACTTCCCTGAGCTCCGGCCCATCAAAGACTACTCCCCGATCACCCAGGCTCAGCTTTCCAAAACGACGGTCTACGCCATCGAGGTCGAGGCCTGGAGCGGAAAACAGAGGGTGGCAGCGGCGTGAACATCGGTGTGCTGGCGCTTCAAGGCGACTTCCTCGAACACATCACCATGTTGAAACGCCTCGGCGTGGCGACGCGGGAGGTCCGTCTGCCCGGCCAGCTTGAAGGGCTAGAGGGCCTGATCATCCCCGGCGGCGAGTCAACCACCATCGGCAAGCTGGCGACGACCTACGAGCTGATGGAGCCGCTGCGGCGCTTCGGCCGCGAGCACGCCATATGGGGGACCTGCGCCGGGGCGATCTTCCTCTCCCGTGATGCTCGCCGCGAGCAGCCTTTGCTAGGGCTGATGAATATCACCGTCGAGCGCAACGCTTTCGGACGCCAGGTGGAGAGCTTCATCATCGACCTGCCCATCCCAGCGCTGACCGAGGATCCCGATCGACCCTTTCCTGCCGTGTTCATCCGTGCCCCCCTGATCGAGAAGGTTGGCAAGGGCGTCGAGGTTCTGGCACGTCTGCCGTCCGAAGCGAGGGAGCGGGACGGCGAGCGCATCGTCGCCGCCCGACAGGGCCGCCTGCTGGCGACCTCCTTCCACCCCGAGCTGACCGACGACCCACGCCTTCACCGCTATTTCCTGAGAATGGTAGAGGGCCGGATCTAGCTCCCCTTTCGACCTCGCAGGACTGCCCGGCATTTGCCCCGAAGCGGTCCATCCCGCTCGAGCGATCCCTCACGTAGACGCTACCTTCCTCCGAGCAACACGGCTTCTCCCATCGCTGCCCGACGCCGATGGGCCCGCCCAAGAAGCCCCGACCGTCATCGGCCGCACCCATTGGTCGCGCCCTTCCCTTGGAAGGGGAATTGCCTAGGCAAAGGGCCGCTAGTCTCCTCTCGCATCATGGATGATGGACCCATACACCCGCTTGGAAGCCAGACCATGTCCTGGTAGACTTAGGACGCGGCCCTGCCGGGCAGACCCGGTGCTCACCGCAGGGCCAGGCAAGTCGGAGCAGATGGAGCCCTGTGTCGTTCGACCCTTTGACTGGCGCGACTTGCGCCTGCTGAGGCGCCTGAGCCCGCAAGGGCTATGCCTGGATTCGCAGCTGGCCTACAGCCATGGCCCACACGTTCTGCAGAGCGCGTTCCTGGGAGCCTTCCCGCCGGCGGGCAACGTGCACACACGGGTGGCGCGCCCGGCTCGCGGGGAGGGCCTCCCCGCCATCGGCCAGATCATGCAGCGCAGCAACGATCCCCTCGCCCGGCTGACGTTCTTCAGCCCCGCCGAGGCCCTATCCGAGCCCGGTGGCACCTCTCTCCTGGATGCCTTGTGCCACGCGGCCGGCGAGCATGGCGCCCGCAATCTGATCGCCGAGGTAGATGAACACTGCCTCGCCTTCGAGGCTCTTCGCCGAGCCGGGTTCGCCGTCTACGCCCGCCAGGTCCTCTGGCACCTGCCCCCAGGAAGGACGTCCCTGCCGGCCTCCAGGACTGGCCAGAAGGGCCGAGATCCGATGTGGCGCCGGGAGGTCCCGGCCGACGAGCCCGCCATTCACTTTCTCTACCTCAATACAGTGCCTGCTTTTGTCCAGCAGATTGAGCCTCCGCCAGCCAGGGGAAGGCGGGGGCTGGTCCATCGGGCCGGCGGCGAACTGCTCGCCTATTTCGGCATCGAGCGCGGTCCTCTCGGCGTCTGGACCCAGCCATACTTCCACCCGGCCGCCGGGGATGCGGATGGGCTGCTCACGGGCTTTCTGCACCGCCTGGCCGACGGCCGCCGGCGGCCGGTGTACGTGTGTGTCCGCTCCTACCAGGGTTGGATGAACGGCCCGCTTGAAAGCCTGGGCTTCGAGGCCTTTCAAAACCAGGCGGTCATGGTCAAGCGCCTGGCGGCGGCCGTCCGCCGGCCGGTGCTGGCGGTGCTGCCCGCCCTGGAGGGGACACGCCCCGAACCGACAGCGCCCTTTGCCCGAACGGAGAATCACAAGCCGGCGCCCCGAACCGGCGACAGCCTATGACGAGCAAACGGATTACTGACGACCTGGATGCCATGCTGGGCGTCCTGCCGGTGGGAATCGTGCGCAAGCTGAATGGGATTGACCGGCAGGATGATCTACTCGAGGTCATCCTCGACCTGGGCCGCGTCCCGACCGCCCGCTTCGTCGACGGCGAGGTCGCCCTCAGTCAGGCGGAGGTCAAGCGGGAGGACATTGACTACGTCGTACAGCGGATCGGTGAGTTCGACAGTGACAACCGGGCGGGGATGGAACGCACGCTCCACCGCATCTCGGCCATCCGCAACCGCCACAGCCACATCGTTGGCCTGACCTGCCGCGTCGGCCGGGCCGTGTACGGGACGATCGACATCATCCAGGACATCATCGCCAGTGGCAAGAGTGTCCTCCTGCTCGGCCGGCCGGGCATCGGCAAGACGACCATGCTGCGAGAGGCCGCCCGGATTCTGGCCGAGGGCAAGCGGGTCGTGATCGTCGACACCTCCAACGAGATCGCCGGCGATGGAGACGTGCCCCATCCCGCCATCGGGGACGCCCGAAGGATGCAGGTGCGCGAGCCGGTCCTGCAGCACGAGGTCATGATCGAGGCGGTCGAGAACCACAATCCCGAGGTGATCGTGATCGACGAGATCGGCCGCGAGCTGGAGGCCGTCGCCGCCCGCACCATCGCCGAGCGCGGCGTGCAGCTCATCGCCACCGCCCACGGCAATACGCTCGAGAACCTGCTGCTCAATCCCACCCTCTCCGACTTGATCGGCGGGATCGAGTCGGTCACCCTCTCCGACGAAGAGGCCCGCCGCCGCGGCACACAGAAGACGGTCCTGGAACGGCGGGCGCCGCCAACCTTCGACGTCCTCATCGAGATTCAGGATCGCGGCCGCCTCGCCATTCACCATGACGTGGCAGCAGCCGTGGATGCTATGCTCCGCGGCCGGCCGATGCCCCCCGAGCTGCGCACCATCGACGACGAGGGGAAGGTACATATCGAGGTCCCGCCAGCCCCTCGGGTTTCCAGACGGCAGACTGAGGCAGGATACCGAAGGCAGGCGGCCGTGCCCACGGCGCCTCCCTCAGAAACCGGCGCCTTGCCCTACTCGGCAACGCCGCCCCACATCCCGGGCGAGCCCCTTACCCCCGTCCGCATCTATGCCTATGGCGTAGCCCGCAACCGCCTGCGCCAGGCTGCCAAGCGCCTGCACGTGCCGGCCCTATTCGCCGAGGACGTCGGCCAGGCGGACGTTCTCGTCACGCTGCGGTCGTACTACCGCCGGCAACAGAAGATGATCGCCGATGCCGAAGCCCGCCACATGCCCATCTACGTCCTGCGGGCCAACACCGTCAGCCAGATGGAGGAATTCCTGACCGACGTGTTCGACCTGCAGGCTGTGACCCCCACCGACCCCTCGCTGGAGGGGGCCATGGCTGAGACCCAGCAGGCCATCCAGACCGTCCTTAACGGGACTCGCTCGGTCGACCTGACGCCAGCCTCGGCCTACATGCGCCGCCTGCAGCACCAGATGGCTCGGCAGGCCAACCTGGTCTCGCATTCCTACGGCAAGGAACCGCACCGGCGGGTCAGGATCTTCCGCGAGTGAGCCTCTTTCTATCGCTTGAGGGCCCCGACGGGGGCGGCAAGTCGACCCAGGCCTGGTTGCTCGCCGACAGCCTGCGTAGCCGCGGCCTGGACGTCCTTCTCACCCGCGAGCCAGGCGGCACGCCCATCGGCGATCAGGTCCGTCGCGTCCTGATGGAACTGAGCAACGCCGGCATGGACCCCCGGACCGAGTTCCTGCTCTTCTCTGCCTCTCGGGCTCAACTCGTCCGCCAGGTCATCCGCCCTCACCTGGAGAAGGGCGGCACCGTCGTTTGCGACCGCTACTATGACTCGTCGCTGGCCTACCAGGGTTACGGCCACCAGTTGGACCTGGAGGTCTTGCGGACGGTCACCCGGTTCGCTACCGGAGGTCTGACCCCGGACCTCACCCTGCTGCTCGACCTCCCCGTTCAAGACGGCCTGGGACGGCGCAAACAAGAGGGCGAATGGAACCGGCTGGATGCCTACGAGCTGGAGTTCCACCAGCGGGTCCGCCAGGGCTATTTCGCGTTGGCCGCGGCCGAGCCGGCGCGCTGGAGGCTCATCGACGCCCAAGGGACGGTTGAGCAGGTCCAGGCCGCGGTCCTGCAGGCAGTGGACACGTATCTTGCGCAGCGCCCGCCAACCGGCTGAGAAGTCGCATCCCTTAAAACGACAAGGGCTTCAGCCCTGGGCCAATAGGCAGCCCACAACCACCGGGGTCCTGGCTCAGGCCTGGGCGCTTGTTTGACTGCCTCCAGCGCAAACGAGAAAGGGCCCGCAGGCCCTTCCGAAGGCGTGCCGCCGGCTCGACTATTCGGCCGCCTCCACCCCCTAGAACTCGTCCTCACCACCGGCCATGCCCAGATCGGGCATGGTCTTCTCGATCTCCTCCGGGTTCTCCCCCGCTTCCAGCCGGTCGACAACTTCATCCATCTCGGGCGGCATCTCCTCGCCGGACTCCTTGCCCAGCTTTCGCATCATCCGCGCCAGCGAGCGCGGGTCTTTCTCATCAACGTCGCCCCAGGCGCCCGGGTCGGAGAGGGAGTCAATCCGGGACTCCTCCGAACGGGCCACGCGCACCCGCCCGATGCGCCGCTCAAGTCTGTGGCTTCCACACTCTGGACAACGGACTGGTCGGCGGCCATAGTCCTCGTAGCTCTGGTAGATGGTCACGTACCTGTTGCAGCCCATGCATTGATACTCGTAGGCAGGCATGGCAACCTCCCTCACCGTCAGAGCCGTGCCAGGATAGCGCCGATGGGCCCCGGCCTATCTCCATGCATGGGTGTCGCCCGCCATCCCCCTCGGCTCCTCCTCTCACGCTCCAGCTGATTTCGATCTGGATTATACTGGCCCTGCCAGGAGGCCTTCAAGGATGGATGATGAGCTGCTGCAACGCCAGCGTCAGCCTCTGATGATCGTGATCTCCGGCCCCTCCGGCGCGGGCAAGGACAGCGTCCTGACGCGCATGAAGAAGCGCGGTCTGCCGTTCCACTTCGTCGTCACCGCAACCTCACGAGCCCCACGCCCTGGCGAGGTCCACGGCGTTCAATACCTATTTGTCGGCCAGGACGGCTTTGAGGCGATGATCGAGCGGGGGGAGTTGCTTGAGCACGCGCTAGTCTACAAGGACTACAAGGGTATCCCCAAACAGCAGGTCCGCGAGGCCCTGGCCAGCGGCAAGGACGTCATCATGCGTGTGGACGTCCAGGGGGCCGAGACCGTGCGTCGTCTGTGCCCGGAGGCGCTGCTGATCTTCCTGACCACCCGCAACGAGGAGGAGCTGGTCGCCCGACTGAAGAAACGCAAGACCGAGACGCCGGAGGGACTGCAGCTGCGTCTGGCTGCGGCCCGCGAGGAGTACAAGCGCCTGGACCTGTTCGACTATGTCGTCGTGAACGGCGACGGCGAGCTCGGCCAGACGGTCGACACGATCCGCGCCATCATCCACGCGGAGCATCACCGCACCCACCCGCGGCGGGTGAGCTTGTGACTCTCGCCGGCTTCGTCGGCCCACCGGCGGTGCCCGAAGGGTCGACCACCCAGCCACAGGGGACAGGCGTCACACCCTCACCGAGCGGAGGCGTGCCTTCCCCCTCGCGTCGGAGCGCGCTCGGTCGCCTGACGAAGTCCCCGGCCACGCTCGCTCTCATCTCCCTGACGGCCTTTGTGTTCTTGCTCCAGCTCGTGACGACCCAGCTCTACGGCATCGACGTGGTCATGGGGCTGGGCGCCAAGGTCAACGAAGCGATCGCCGCCGGTCAGGTCTGGCGGCTGATCACCCCCATCTTCATCCACGCCGGAGTGATCCATCTCCTCGTCAACATGTACTCGCTCTATGCCATAGGGCCTGCGGTGGAGAGCCTCTTCGGGTCCCCGCGCATGTTGGTCGTCTTCCTGCTCTCGGGAATCGCTGGCGTGATTCTCAGCCTGGCATTAAGCCCATACGCCTCGATTGGGGCTTCGGGCGCGATTTTCGGGCTGCTGGGGGCTCTGGGCGCCTTTCTCTTCCTCCACCGCTCGACCTTGGGCCGATGGGGGTCTGTCCAGCTGCGGCAGATCATCTTTGTCGCCGTGCTCAACCTGGGCCTGGGCCTGATGCCAGGGATTGACAACTGGGGGCACCTGGGGGGCCTGCTGGCCGGAACCGCCCTGGCGTGGTTTCTGGGCCCGAGGCTCGAGCCCGTCTGGGTCGACGCCTTCCGCTTCCAGCTGCGCGACCGGAGGCGATGGCACGACGTCTGGCCCGTGTCCATCGTGGCAGTCGGGGTCCTCGCCCTGCTGGCGTGGCTGGCGACAAGGAGCCCCTTCAACCGAGGATGAGTCGGCAGCCATCACCCTGTCTCGCTCCCTTTCCGGAAGCGGACGGCGCGGCGCCGGCTCCCCTGGCGCCTCTTCGACCGCTTGACCAAACCTCGATGGTCAAGAAGAGGAAACCTCAATGAGCCGGGATGACCACCCTCAGGTTTTCGACATCACCTTCATCGGCGCCGGGCCGACCGGCCTGTTCGGCGCCTTCTATGCTGGCATGCGCGAGCTGTCGGTCAAGCTGATCGACTCTCTTCCGGACCCTGGCGGGCAGGTTATCGTCCTCTACCCGAGCAAGGTCATCTACGACACGCCAGGCATCCCGGCCATTGTGGCCAAGGATCTGGTCAGCGATCTGGTGAAGCAGGCCAGCCGCTGGAACCCGGTCCTGCTGCTGGATGAGACGGCGCAGCGCCTGGTTCGGGCACCTGCCCCCGAGGGCCAAGCAGGCGAGGAGTGCTGGTTGATCGAGACCGACCGGGGGAGACATTGGTCTCGGGCCGTGATCATCACCGCCGGGATCGGGGCTTTCCAGCCAGTCCGCCTGGACAACGAGAGCATCCGCCGCTTCGAGGGTAAGGGGGTCCACTACATGGTCAGGGATCCTCATGACTTCGCAGGCCGACGGGTCTTGATCGTGGGCGGGGGGGACAGCGCGGTGGACTGGGCTCTGGCGCTCGAACCGGAGGCGCGGCAGACAACGCTGATCCACCGCCGTGAGGGCTTCCGAGCTCACGACGCTTCGGTCAGCGCCCTGATGTCCTCTAGAGTGAACGTGCGGGTCTTCCATGAGGTCCGCCGATTGGAGGGCGAGCAGCGCCTTGAACGTGCCATCATCTTCGACAATCGCACGCAAGAAGAGACCGTGCTCGAGGTGGACAGGGTGATCATGGCCCTGGGGTTCAAGGCCGATCTGGGCCCGATCCGAGACTGGGGGGTCGAGACCGTTGCCCAGCGCTATCTCAAGGTCAACCAGCGGATGGAAACCAACCTACCGCTGGTGTATGCTGCGGGAGACGTGGCGCACCAGGAGGCTCTCGAGCCGCTCAACTTGATCGTGATGGGTTACGGCCAGGTGACCATCGCCGTGAACTATGCCTACGCCGCGCTCAAGCCAGGCGGCAAGGTCTTCCCGGGCCATTCCAGCGTAAAGATGGAGGAGAGCGGACGATAGACCATGGACGATGGACCACAGTCCATCGTCGGTAGCACGCCGTCGGCCTGAAGACGAGCGGTCACGCCCCCGGCTCTTCCTTCGAAGGCGGGGGCGTGGTCTTGCGGGGCAAATACAGGAGGATTCCAACGAGGCTGATCACCCCGCCCACCACCAATCCCGTCACCTGGATGGGCCCGAAGTAGATCCAGGGAAGATGGTGCGAGCCGATTCCAAGGAAGTCGGCCAGTGAGGCGGCCGCCGCAACGACATAGCCGGTTGCGATCAGCCGCAGGCCGACGTCGGCACGCAGCGAGTTCGGGCGCTTGTTGCGCACCACCCGAATCGCAGCGTACGCCCCCAGCAGCAGGATCCCCAAACCTGCCAGCCACACCCCCATCTGTACGAAACCGATCACTGGACTTCGGTCCTGGCCGATCAGGTCGGGGTTGATGCCAATCACAAAGATGCCCAGGCCGATCAGGGCCGCGATCAGCCAGCCGCGGACCCATCTGACCTGGCGAGGCGTTAGTGAACTCATGGGGGTCCTTCAGGTCTCCGGCAGGGCGCGGCGCAGCAGCCGAAGCCAGTTGCCGCTCAAGACGGCCTCAACCTCTGCCTGGCTGAAGCCGTGCTTCCCCAGGCTGGCGCCAATTAACCGCAGGTCGGCCACGCTGTCAAGCCCCTCGGGTACGGCATCCAAACCGAACCCACCGTCAAAGTCGCTGCCGATTCCCACGTGTGCCACGTCGCCCACCAGCTGACAAACGTGGTCGATGTGGGCGACAACTTGATCCAGGGTGATGCCGGTTCGGCCGTCCGGCCGCTCCCAGCCAGCCCTCAGGAAGCGATTGTAGGGGACGACGCCGACCACGCCCTCATGCTCGGCCAGCCGCCGGATGGCCAGGTCAGTCATCTGGCGTTCGGGGTAGGGGTAGCCAGGAAGCAGAGCCAGACAGTTAGCATGCGAGGCGATGATCGGCCCCGGATAGCGATCGGAAGCCTCCAACATCCCAGACTCCGCCATGTGGCTGAGGTCGAGGATCACTCCTAGGTCAGCCATCACCTCCAGCAGGGCGCGCCCGTCCGGAGTCAGAGGGCCGGGTTCGCGGGTACCGCCGGCATAGCGCGTCCCCGTCCAGGCGGGGCCCAGGATGCGCATGCCGCCCTCGTACCACTGTGGCAGCTCCCCCGGGTCCCGGACGGCGTCAGCTCCCTCCATCAGCAGCACCAACCCGACCCGCCGGGCAGCAAGATCCTCTCCCTCCCAGCCGCTCAGGGCAGCCCGCAGGTCGCCCCTGTTCAGGACCAACCGGAACTTCTCCGGGTGTTCGTCCACAAGCCTGTGATAGAACTCAAGCTGGTTCCAGTACAGACGGTGGGCCTGCTCGCTGTCGACGTAGCACTGGCTGTTCCAGGCGCCGGTCTGGCGACGGATTGGGGCGGCATGCAGGGTAGCGAACACCACGGCGACCCGGCCCAGCAGCCATTCGCTCCATCCCAGAAGCGCCTGCCCGTTGTGGGTCGGGATCTCCGTCCCCGCTTCGCGCAGCCGGGTGGCGGCGACGGGGAAGGTGTAGTCGCGGCCGAAGGTCAGCGCGTTCCAGGCGATGTCCTCGTGCGAGTCGACAATCATTGTCATACGTCCCGCAGATCCGAGGCGAGCTGCCGCCAGAAGTCATCCCGCACGCCAGGTGCGAAAGGCATGTAGAGGCTGAGGCGGTCGGCCAGGCCCGCGTAGCGTTCGCGCAGGGCGGCGGCAAGCTCTTGCGGCGGGGCGATGACGGCGAAGGTCTTGAGCATCTCGTCACCAACAAGCGCGGGCATGTCCCCCCACTGACCAGACCGGGCGAGGGCCCGCAGGCGGTCGGCGACCTCGCCCCAGCCGTGGTGGGCCATCACCGGCCGGTAAGAGGGGGTCGAGGCGTAAAAGGCGATCTGGGCTCGGACGAAGTCAGCCTCCTCCAGGCTGTCAGCCACCATCACCGTCACAGCCAGGCGGACGCCCCCGAGCGGGCGCCCGCTACGCTCGGCGCCTGCCATGAGCGCAGGGCGTACAACCTCCCGCATGTACTCCGCCGAGTGGTAGGGGTGTGCCAGCAAGCCGTCCGCGACCTCCCCTGCCAGCCGACACAAGGCCTTGTTGACACCGGCGATGTAGATCGGGATGTCGGGGTGCTCGATCGGGCCCGGATCGAAGAAAGGCGTCATCAGGTCGAGCTGGTAGTACTCACCCTGAAAGCTTAGCGGCTCGCTTCGCTGCCAGGCTGCCCAGACTGCCCGGATGGCGCCGATGAGGTCACGCAGCTTGCCTGCCGGCGAATCGGGCCAGGGCATCCCATGGCGCCGCACAATATGCGCCCGCACCTGCGTTCCCAAGCCGAGGATGAAGCGGCCCTTCGAAGCATTGGCCAGGTCCCAGGCAGTGTAAGCCAGCGTCGTGGGGCTGCGTGTGAAACCCAGGGCGATGGCCGTCCCGAACCGCAGCCTCTGGCTGTGCTCTGCCACAAGGCTCAGCGGCAGGAAGGGATCGTGCTGCGTCTCCGTCGACCAGATCGCGTCAAAGCCGACCTGCTCGGCTGCCCGGACCAGGTCGGGGATCTGGCACAATGAGATTGGGGGAAGGCTGGCGTCGAAGTGCATGGGCCTTTACGGGCGTTTCTCGGAGACAGAATGCCGCCCATCATACACCCGTTTGGCGCACCCGCCGACTTCCGAAGTCCTTCGGACTTCGGAAGTCGCAAGAAGTCGGCAACTCGGCGCGCTCCGCCCGGCCTGAGCGTCGGATCAGGCTTGGTCCGGACCAATCCCCTCGAACGCCTCGACCATCCGGCGCCATTTCTCGGGAATAGGGATCGACTCCCCTTTCGGGTAGTCGTAGGTGACCTGGATCGTCCGGCCGGTCGCCATCTCCCGGCCGCTCTCCGAGTCCTGGAGGCTGTAGTTCAGCTCCGGGCTTCGATTCCCCAACCGGACCGTCTTGACCCCCACCCGGATTGCCTGTCCAAAGCGAATCGGCGCCTTGTAGGTGCAGGTCGCCTCGGCCAGGATGATCCCGATCGTGCTGAAGTCTGAACCGTCCCAGAGTCCGAGGTGCTTGATGTACAACGTCCGCGCCTGCTCCATGTAGGTGAAGTAGACCGCGTGGTTGGCATGTCCCTGAGCGTCGATGTCCGCGTAGCGGACCTCGATCAGGTGGAAGAATCGGAAATCAGCCATGGTTACTCCGGAGGCTTGTGATCGTTGAATCATGCAGGGGGGACGCCGCCGAGAGGATACCACAGGCGCTGGCCGATCACCGATCCGACGACCGTCTCCCGTCTTCGGATCCATTCGAGATGAGTTCCTTGCCTCCTCCGCCTGTGCCTCGGTACAATGCCGCCATGCCTCTTCCCCTCACCAAAGCCCTCCTGGCCTGGTACGCGGCCAACGCCCGGGATCTTCCCTGGCGCCGGACTCACGACCCTTACGCGATCTGGGTCTCAGAGATCATGCTCCAGCAGACGCGCGTCGAAGCGGTCCTCCCCTACTACAAAAGCTGGATGGCCCGCTTTCCCGATATGCATTCGCTGGCCGCCGCCTCCCAAGAGGAGGTTCTCGCCCTTTGGGAAGGCCTGGGCTACTACAGCCGGGCGCGCCACCTGCATCGGGCTGCCCAGGTCCTGGTCGCTGAGCATGGCGGCCGGCTGCCCGAGACGGCGGCTGAACTTGAGCGCCTCCCCGGAATCGGCCGATACACGGCGGCGGCGATCGCCACATTCGCTTTCGGCGCTGACTCCATTGCCCTGGATGGCAACCTCCGGCGAATCCTCTCGCGCCTCTTCGATCTGCCCCTCGACTCTCGCAGCCCAGAGGGCGAACGCCGTCTGCTCGCCCAGGCGGCCGATCTCCTCCCCCGCGGTCGCGCCTCCGAATTCAATCAAGCCTTGATGGACCTAGGGACGAAGATCTGCACGCCCCGTTCGCCGGACTGCCTGCGCTGCCCATTGGCCCGAGGCTGCCTGGCCCGGGCCCGCGGCACCCAGGCCCAGCGGCCCGTGCGCGCCCGCCGCCGCCCTATCCCGCACCGGACGGTCACCGCGGCGGTCTTGCGGCGAAACGGGGACGTCCTGGTCGGGCACCGTCGGGAGGGCCGCCTCCTGGGCGGTCTGTGGGAGTTCCCGGGAGGGAAGCAAGAGCCCAATGAGAGTCTCAAGGCCTGCCTCCGGCGGGAGCTACGCGAGGAATTGGGGGTCAAGGTCGTGGTGGGAGAGGAGGTCGGGGCCTTCGAGAACACATACACGCACTTTCGCGTCACCGTGCACGCGTTTGAGTGCCGCCTGGCTAGCGGCGAGCCTAGGGCCCTGGATCACAGCGAGATCCGGTGGACGCCAATCGCCCGGCTGAGGCGGCTGCCGATGGGCAAGGTCGACCGGGCCATCGCCCGCCGGATCGCTGCGAGCCAGGGGGGCGAGTCAGGATAGGCCCAGGGACACAGTGAGCTGGCCGGCTGTGCCCTCCAGTGAGGCTACCCCGTAAGGTCCTGCCGATCGAAGAGGGCGGCAGCCGCGGCCAGCAGGCCAGCGCCGAGCGCGATCAGGCGTGACACGGCAGAAGCCATGGTCGCTGACTCAATGCCCAGGGCGGCTGCGAAGTCCCCTCCCAGGATCGAGAACAGGTTTGTTTCGGGAAACCACCCCACAAGCGGATAGTGGGCCTGTAGGGTCGCTAGGACGAATCCGGTCAGGAAGAGCATGAGCCCGACGAGCATCCCGGCGGCGCTGGACCTACCGACGACAGCACCCAATCCGGCTGCGGCCAGGTAGACCAGGCTGCTGAGGGGGACCAGGGTCGCCGTCTTGACGAACAGAGAGACGGCCTCCGCCAGCGAGGTTTCCCACCCGGCCGCCACGGCGCAGGTTAGGCCGAACCCAACGGAGATCAGCCCGCCGGCGGTCATGACGGCGAGAATGCTAACAACCTTTGCAGCCAGGAAGCTCCAGCGAGGCACACCCCGCAGGAGCAGGCCACGGGCCGTGGCCAGGTCGTACTCCTGACCAAAGACCCCTGCCGCCAGGATCGCCGAGCCGATGCCGCCGAGGATAACGGCCACCCCGACAACCAAGAGACCTGGATTGGTGACCGAGTCGATATCGTTGGTGACCACTCTTAGGGTCGCCATGACGACTGCCGGGCCGAGGCAAAGGGCGATCAACACCGCTCGCAGGATGACCATGCGGCGCATCTTGAGGAACTCCTGGGAGACCAACGCTCTCATCCCGTGATATCCCTCTGCTTCAGGGTCCGGCTCGCCAGAGCGAGCCAGGCGGTGGTCCATGCCAGGAGGGCCAGGGCTGCCAGCCACGGATTCGAATGAAGCGGCGAAGGCAGCTCCCCGAACATGGGATAGGGTTTCCCCCATGTCCTCCAGACACCGGCGTTCCACTCCATGCTGACGACATGCAGCGGCGCCCACAGCCGATAGATCCTTGCTCCGAGGCCTTCCATCCCCATCCCAAATGCCACCAGGAACAGGCCTCCAATACCGGAGAAGATCTCGACAAAGCGCGCGGCCATACCCAGTGCCAGCGCGGGTCCCGCACCGCGGGCCAGGATTCCGGCGGCCAAGGCAAAGGCCAGGTAGGGCAGGGTTGATGTCCAGGAGCGCAGGAATCTCCCTCCAAGCGCCAGAAGGCGACCGCCGTCGACGCTGGACAGGTCGATGGTACCGGTCACCAGATGGTGAGTCCACAGGCCCAGCACTCCTCCCTCGAGTGCCAGCACCAGCCAGGCAAACCCGGTCACCAGGAACAGAGCCGCAAGCTTCGCCAGAAGCCAGGTCGTCCGCGAAGGGCCTCGGACCATGAGGGTCCGAATCGTTCCCCGGTCATACTCCTCGCCGGACTGGATGGCGCCCAGGATCAGCGCCGCGAGCAGCGCCCAGCCCACTTGAGAGTCCGCGATCACCCACACCTCGTCGAGGAATCCAGGAAACGTCATCCGGCGGACGAGCTCGGCCTCCCCCGCTTCCGCGCTCTCCGGCATGATCATCTGGCCGAATCGGCCGACGCCGCTCCCCTCCGCCTGTTGGTACTCGAGGCGGCCTATGTTCAGACTGCGAGCGTGGAAGACGAAGACGGCCATCAACGCCAGTAGGAGAAGCCATCCCAGCCTGCGGCGTCCGATCTTGAGCAACTCTGCCCGCAGCCAGCCAATCCATTCACGCATGATCGTTCTTGCCGGTCAGCTCGAGGAAGAAATCCTCGAGCGTGCTCGAGACGCGCGTCAACTGGCAGGGGAAGATTCCCGCTCTCCCCAGGACCTCGGCAACCTGCCGAGAGGTCTCCGCATCAGCTGCCAGCCTCAAACGGTTGCCCTCCCGGACGACGCCCTTGATCCACGGCTGGGCGCGCAGCAGGCTCTCGGCCTGCTCCACCACGTCTTCGCCCAGTTCGACCTCGATAGACTCCTTACGCCTCAGGAGCGCCTCCACGCGCCCTCGGGCAATCACTCGCCCATGATCGATGATCACGACACGATCGCAGACCTGCTGGACCTCGTGGAGCAGGTGGCTAGAGAGGAAGACCGTCTTGCCCTGCTCATCGACCATGCGGCGGAGCAGGCTACGTGTCTCCTGGATCCCGGCCGGATCGAGGCCGTTGGTCGGCTCGTCCAGGATGAGGAGTTCCGGGTCATTTAGCAGGGCCGCGGCCAGGGCCAGCCGCTGCCTCATCCCCATCGAGTAGACCTTAAGCTTGTCCTGGGCCCGCACGCCAAGGCCCACTTGCTCCAGCACCGGATCGAGGCGCGCCTCGGCCTCCCCACCCAGGATTCGGGCGATGACCTTCAGGTTGTCGCGGCCCGTCAGATAGGGGTAGAAGGCCGGCGACTCGATCGTGGCCCCGGTTCGGCGGAGCGCAGGGCCGAGGCCTCGGCGGATGTCCTGGCCCAGTAGCTCGGCCGAGCCCGCCGTCGGCCGAACCAAGCCCAACAGCATGGCGATCGTGGTCGTCTTCCCGGCCCCATTC
>CAYQUY010000015.1:0-18974 GCA_964420755.1 uncultured Anaerolineaceae bacterium | reverse complement strand
CAGACGGACACGAGCGGGCCGTGGCCAACGGCATGATGTTCGTGACCCTCCTGCCGATGGCCCGATCCACCGCGTTCATCCCAGGCGACGCCATTACCACCGCCCGGGAGGCGGAACTGCGGCTGGGACCTGGCTGGAACTATGCGGCGATTGCCACCGCCACCTCTGGTTCTTCGGGACGCATCCTCGGCGATGCGAACAGCCTGAACGGAGTCCTGGCCGGGGAGGCGCACTGGTGGCAAGTGGCCCTGCCAGAGGGCTCCGGCTGGATTCCCGAGGAAGCCCTTTCCCCAGTCCCTGAAGACTCGCCCCCACGACTGCCCTCGATTCTGCCTTAGGACGCCATCCTCAGCCGGCCTGACGGAATCGATAATCCAGGCACGGGAGCGCCAGCTCCGTTTCCGGCCCCTCGGCCATGGTCCCCCTGCCGGTTCTCGCAAGGACGAAATCGCTCAGGGCTGTCGAACGGCAGCACCGTGAGTTAGGCCTCCGACCTTGCGAGCACGTCGTGCGAGTGGTCGCTCAGGATCGGCGTGCCCCAAGCCAAGGAGCTGGCAAGCGGGTTCGGGCAAAAAGACGGCTTCATATTAGAATAGGCTCGGAGTAGGGAAGGCTTTTCCATTCCCGAAAGTCTGCAACTGCGTCCGACCGACCGGTGGCAGGTCGAGGCCGCGTGCGAGTGCGTGTCCATGAGAGGGGCAGCCGCGCCGTCGAACACGGAGGTTCAACGGATGAGAACGACGCTGCGAGGAAGGGAGAAGGAAGTTGCAATCGACACGCTCGGGCCCGTGGTAATCATCGGGGAGAGGATCAATCCGACCGGCCGGAAGAAGCTGGCCGAGGCTCTCAGCGAGCGCAACTTCGACTACATCCGGGAGTTGGCCAGCAGTCAGGCAGCGGCCATGGCCGATATTCTGGACGTCAACGTCGGCGTCCCAGGCCTTGATGACGTTGCACTGCTGCCCGAGGTGGTGAAGGTCGTGACGGAACAGGTTGCGCTGCCGCTTTGCCTCGACACGCCCAACCCGGAGGCGCTTGCCGCGGCGCTGCCCGTTGCGCCGGGAAAGGCCCTGGTGAACTCGGTCAACGGCGAAGAGCGCTCACTGGAGACGGTTCTGCCTCTGGTCAAGGAGCATGGCGCGGCAGTGATCGGCCTGACGATGGATGAGGGGGGCATCCCCTCCACGCCCGAGGCGCGCGTGGCCATCGCCACCAAGATCCTGGAGCGGGCAGCCCGGACCGGCATCCCCGCCGAAGATGTCATCATCGACCCCCTGGTCCTGACGGTCGGAGCGGACGCCAACGCGGCCGTCGTCACGCTGCGCACGATCGAGCTGGTGCGGCGGGAGTTGGGGGTGAGCGTCAACCTGGGAGCCAGCAACGTCTCCTTCGGCCTGCCCGACCGCCACACCATCAACCAGGCATTTCTGGCACTGGCCATCCATTCGGGGGCGAACTGCCTGATCACCGATCCGCTGAAGCTGACGGCCACCATCCGGGCCACCGACATGCTGCTTGGGCGCGATGCCTATGCCAGCCGTTTCATCGCTCACTTCCGCTCACGGACGAAGGAAGCCAACTGAGGCATGCCACTGCTGCGGGATTGGGAACTGAACCTGGACGTCGACCTCGTCCTGCGCGGCCAAGGGGCGGATCCTGCGGTGATCCGGGCGCGTCGGCCGGCGCTGGCCGCAGCCGCAGAACAGGCGTTGCACGAGGGACTGCCCCTGCTGGATCCCTCGGTGGCCTACGCCGTTTATCCAGCCGAGGGCCTCAGACACGAGCGCCTGTCGCTCCAGGATGACCGACATCTGGCGGGCCCCCTCATCGCCCAGCACCTGGGTGCCGCCGAAGAAGTGGTAATCATCGTCTGCACGATTGGCGACCAGCTCGAACAGAGGGTTACGGATGTGATGCCCTCTGACCCCGTCCGCGCGCTGGCCCTCGACGGCTTCGGCTCGGCCGCAGCCGAGGCTCTGGCGGCAGCGGCCTGCAGCCGCTTTGAGCAGGAGGCCGCCATCCGTGGACTCCAGACCACGATCCCTCTCAACCCCGGCATGGTCGGCTGGCCCGTGGCCCAAGGCCAGCAACAGATCTTCTCCCTGGTGGACGCCCAACAGGCCGGGGTGACCCTGACCGGAGGCGGCATGATGATTCCCCGGAAGTCCATCTCCCTCGTGCTCGGCCTGGGGAAGGACGTTCGCGCCCAGGGCAAGCCTTGCGACTTCTGCAACCTGCGCCAGACCTGCCGCTATCAGGAACACAATGCCTAAGAAACCGGGGAGACCCGTATGGTGAACATCGACTTCGAGCCCGTTGGCAAGCGGGTCCAGATCGAGGACGGCGCCTCAATATTGGACGCCGCCAGGCAGGCGGGCGTTGAGCTCGTGTCTCTCTGCGGCGGGGTCGGGCAGTGCCAGGGATGTCGGGTCCGCCTGGCCAGCGGCAAGGCCTCTGCTCCTAACCGTCTCGAGCAGGATGCCCTGGGGGAAGCGGACATCGCTGCCGGCTACCGTCTGGCCTGCCAGACCTACCCCGAAAGTGATGCCAAGGTGGACCTGCCCCCTGATTCGTTGGCCACTCCGCAAAGGCTGCAGGTTGAAGGGCAGGAGGTTGAGATTCCAGTGGACCCCCTCGTGGTCCCGGCGGACGTGGAGCCGGAACCGCCCGCATTGGACGATTTGCGCTCCGACACCCGTCGCCTGAATGATGCCCTGGTCAGCCAGGGCTTGCCCCCCGCCACAGCCGGACTTGCGGTTCTGGCCCACCTGTCCGAACGAGTCCGAGCGCAGGAGTGGCGAGCCCGGTTGGCATTGAGAGGCCGGGAACTGGTAGGAGTTCTGCCCTGGCACAGCCGACTGCTCGGCCTTGCCGTCGATGTGGGGACGACCAAGCTCGCTGCCTACCTGATGGATCTTGGCAGCGGCCAGACGATTGCCAAAGCCGGCGCCATGAACCCTCAGGTTGCCTACGGCGAGGACGTCGTGAGCCGAATCGCCTATGCCAATGAGAACCCGCGAGGCCGCGAGGTCCTGCAGGCGATTGTGGCCGAGGCGCTCAACAAACTCGCCTCCGAGTTGTGTTCTCAAGCCGGCGCTTCTCCGGACCAGGTCGTTGAGGCCGTTGTCGTTGGGAACACGGCCATGCATCACCTGTTTGCCGGCCTGCCGGTCCGCCAGCTGGGCTGCGCTCCGTACGTCCCCGCCGTGAGTGATTCCCTGGACTTCATGGCTGCCGAAGTCGGGCTTCAGCTTGCGGCTGGGGCTCATGTGCATCTACCCCCGAACATCGCCGGATATGTTGGAGCCGACCATGTCGCCATGCTTCTGGCGACCGGTGCTCCGGATTTGGCGGGGATGGTCGTCGCCCTCGACATCGGAACGAACACCGAGATCACGCTGGTCTCGGAGGGCAGGATGCTGACCTGCTCATGCGCCTCGGGCCCGGCCTTTGAGGGCGCCCACATCCGGGAAGGGATGCGGGCGGCGCAAGGGGCCATCGAGCGAGTCCAGATCGCCGACAGCGTCGTCCGTTGTTACACGATCGGCGAGCAGCCACCCGTGGGCATCTGCGGCTCGGGGATCCTCGACACGATAGCCGAGCTCCTGGGCGCGGGCATCCTGGACGAGCGAGGAGCGTTCAAGCAGCCCCATTCCCTGGTGACCAAGACGGGGGACGGAGACGCCTTTCTCCTCGTCCCGGGACCCAAGACCGGCCACGGTCGGGACATCCTGGTCACACGCAAAGATGTGAACGAGGTTCAGCTAGCCAAGAGCGCCATCCGCACGGGGATCGACATCTTGCTGTCGGAGGCGGGTCTGGAGCCCGCTGCCATCGACCGGTTTATCGTCGCCGGGGCATTCGGCTCCTACATCAGCATCAAGAGCGCCATCCGGGTTGGCATGTTCCCCGACATCCCAGTCCAACGGTTCGCCCAGGTTGGGAACGCTGCGGGGATGGGGGCTAAGCGCATGCTGGTCTCAGCCCGGGAACGCCGCGCTGCAGAAGCCATCGCCCGCCGGACGCGATACGTCGAGCTAACGATCCACCCCTCCTTCCACGAGATCTTTGTCCAGAACATGTTCTTTCAGAGACGGCCCGGCTAGGGAAAAGGCGGCGCGAGCCCCTAGGTCGATACCAACCTACTCACAGAGACCGTCCAGCACCGGATCCACACACCCACCGCTGATCTGAGCCCCTATCCCTGGAGAACGAGGCGCTGCGAGAGCCGTCGGGGCGAGGCTTCGCTTGACGGAAGCTGCCCCTGGGTGATCCAGGGGCAGCGAAGGTTCCAGGAACCCCAGGGAATCCCACGGGGCATCGTGCTACGACTGATGGAACCCGGGCTGCCCCTGTGCCGCCTCGATGAACGCCAGCATGTTCTCGAGCGGGACGTCGCCTTCGACGTCATGGGCCGGGGCAAAGATGTACCCGCCTTCCGCCCCAAGCTCCAGGAGCCAGCATGCCTCGCGCTGTACGTCGGCAACGGACCCGGATGGCAGCGTCCGCTGCGTTGATAGGCCTCCGTGAAACGCCCACTTGCCCCGATAGCGCCGGAGGAGCTCGGCCACATCCATGACCTCGGGCTGGAACGGGTTGAAGCAATTCGCGCCAATCGCAATCAGGTCGTCAAACAGCTCATCGACATCCCCGCAGGAGTGGATCATGACGTACTTGCCCGCCTCCCGCACGACCGCATACATGCGCGCCAAGACCGGCCGGATGTGACGGCACCACAGGACGGGCCCCATCTGCAGCCCACGCTGCTGCCCCCAGTCGTCTCCAAAGTAGACCGCATCAACCTCATACTTCAGGGCTTGCTGGATCTGGGCGATGTTGTAGTCCGCAACTGCGTTGAGGATTTCCCGCACGAAAGCGGGGTGATCGAGGAAGTCCATCAAGAAGTTCTGTAGGCCCCGGAGCGTCCAGGCGCGCTCGTACAATGAGAAGCCGATCTGGAAGACCCGGAACCGGTCGCCGTACTTCGCAATGAGGGCAGGGATGTCGGCGAAGAACCTTTGGTCCAAGGGGTCAGGGAAGTCGTACCCTTTCAGCGTCGGCTGAGGCAGGACGCAGCCCTTGACGATGCCGATGTCCTTGTCCACGCTTCGATCCCAGACGACCCCGAAGACGTCCCGTACGCACTCATTGCCGATGTCGGTGAAGAAGCCGATATCGCTGCCCAGTTTGAGCAGGTGATTCTGCAGCACGACTTCGAGGTCGGCATCGCCGAAGTGCTGCTGCAACTTGGCCTTCGCCTCTTTGGTGAAACCGAAGGACCAAGGAACGTAGGGCGGGCGCTTCCCGTCGAGCACGAGCTTGACGATCTCTCGCTTGGTCATCGTCTGCGACCTGCGACGGCCCCGGCCCGACCCCGAAGACCGGGCCCCCTGGCTTCGGCCATCGGCCGGCGGTGCCAGGACGCACAGACGAACGGGGTGAGGAATTTGAGAAGTCCGAGAAGCCTCTTCAACGAACTCCCGAGAGAGGGCATTGGCATTCTCTTCAGCCACCGACCCACAAGATGACGGGCAGGGTTGGCCGGGTGGGCAACGGCTCCTTGCTTCACCTAAATCCGTGCAGCATGAGAACAAGAGCGAGAGAGGGCACTCGCTCTTGAAGCTTCCGCCTCGCAAGCCCGTGCCCTCACACGCGTGACCTACGGAGTCCAGTCGATCTGAAGGGTGAAGGGGCTGGCCACGCCCTCGTAGGAGCAGACCTGGGCGTAGTAGGGCCCTCCCTCCGGCGAGTAGATCGAGACGAGCTCATCCCCAGTCCCGTAGGCGTTCGATTGCCACTGGCCGTGGTCCGAGTACTCCAAGACCGAAAGGTCGCGGTCGACGTAGATGTCCAGATCGACGTCGAATCCCGTGAGGGAGAACTCCAGCCTACTCCCGCCTTCGGGAACCCGGGCGCAGTAGTAGTGGCATGCCTCTGGGTAGCTACCCGCGGAAACGCTCAAGTTGTAGGCCCGGCCGAGCTCGAGTTCTTGGTCCGTCGGGTCGCAGGAGCCAATAGGCTCTGCAGGCGGAAGGGTGGGCGGCGCATGTGTTGGTGGCGGTGGAACGGTGGGAGCCTCTGTGGGTGCGGCAGTAGAGCCTCCGCAGGCGATCACGACCAGGACTACTGCCGAAACAGCAAGTGGGACCGCGATTTCCCGGATGTTCATCGGCCCCCGCTTCTTGCGCATGGTTTCCTCCGTGTTCTTGGCTGTATGAGAAGGTTCGGTACATGACACGACAGGCGTTGTCTGCTGTCTCCTCCTTTGGCCATTCCAGGCGCGAGTGGACGCCCATGAGCCTCTGGCAGCCCCTCTCTTTCGTCTGAATGCCTTGACACGGGTTCTGCATTCTTCGGCAGCCCGATTCACCCCGTGGTTGCCGAGCCGACCAGCAAACCACGGGATGGGACCTGCCGCGGCTCAAACCATGATCACCTCCTCCACTCTCATAATCACTCTGCCCCACGTAGTCTGAGCGCACCCAGCGCAACCGCCTCAGACCCGAAGGGATCTTACGCGCTTCCTGCCGGGACGAGAGCTCTTGTCGACCCCCGTGGGGCGGCTGTCAGCCCACATGCCGCCAGGATACACCCCACCCCAGACGGCCGTCGATGGGACAGGGGTCACACCGGCCCCTGCATCGTTCCGCTAGGCATAGGCCGTGCCGGTGATCGTGTTCACCATGGCCCAGAAGTTCTCCATGGGTGTCTCTAGCTGCACGTTGTGCGTCGGGCCGATAATCAGCCCCCCGTCTGCCCCCACCGTCTTCAGCCTAGTCATCACCTCGTTCTCGACATCCGAAGGGCTCCCGAAAGGCAGGGTCTGCTGAATGTCGATCGAGCCCCAATAACACAAGCGCGTGCCAAACTCCTTGCGCAGGCGGGCCGGGTCCATGACCCTGGGCTGGACCGGGTTGAGGACGTCCAGGCCGATCTCAATGAGGTCAGGGATGATCGGAAGGATCATCCCATCCGAGTGATAGGCCACCTTCAGCCTTGGGTTGATTCGCTTCAGGGTGCCGATCAAGGAGGCGAGCCGGGGCTTGAGGAACCGTCTCCAGAGCGCTGGAGACATGAGCATCGAGGACTGTCCCCCGACGTCATCGCCCAGCCAGATCATGTCGACCCCCATCCCTGTCAGCACCTGGGCGGCTGCCTTGTGATACTGGTAGGGGATGTCCAGGATGCGATCAGCCAGGTCGGGGGCCTGAAGCATGTCGGTCATCAGCCTCTCATACCCCCGTAGTGCCCAGGCGCACTCGAAAATGGTTGTCACTGTGACGCCGACAATCCAATACTCGTCCCGGAAGTCACGCAGCATCTGGGCTGCCTCGCGATAGAGCTCGGGCCGGTTCGGGTCTGGCGGTACGTACCGTTCAACCGCCATATCATCATCAAGCGGATGTCCGACCGGCTCCGTGTACTTCCCATTTCCATAGGGCGTGTCATACTCTATCGTCTTCCAGACAACCCCCCACTCATCAACATACCCCTGCCGGTCCTGGTAGCCCGGGCGGTAGTAGGAGTTGGCCCAACCGACCGAGGTCAGGAGCATGTCCTGCCCCAGAGCCCGCTCCAACTCGTAGGTGTTGCCTCCGCCGTGGGGATTGTGGGCCCTCGTTCCCTGAAATTGAAGGTCGGCGCGCAGCCGCTCGGCAAACTCGGGCGTGAAGCTCACCTGCATCGGGCAGCGATCTGGCCTCTCATGGCTCAAGGCCATCAGCACTCGATCCCTGTGTTTCATCAAAAACCAACCTCTGGCTGGGCCCCGCACTAGGGCGGCTCTCTGCTCTGTCTCCAACGGTCCGCGGACTAAGGCCGCCTGCTCCCGGAGGCCCTGCAGGAGGGAAGGACTCCCCTAGTACCCCCCGTATTCTAGCGCCGTGTCAAAGGCGGCGACAATATTCTCGGGCGGAACGAAGGCCTGGATGTTGTGGATCGGGGCAAACACGAATCCCCCGCCGGGGGCCAGATCGTCGATCCGGCGTCGGACCTCGTCGGCGACCTGGTCAGGCGTCCCAAACGGAAGGACCCGCTGGGTGTCGACTCCCCCTCCCCAGAACACGATGTCCTTGCCGAACTCCCTCTTGAGCTCGCGGGTGTCCATCCCCCGAGCCGAAACCTGGACCGGATTGACGATCTCGAAGCCGAGGTCGATGAGGTCCGGGATCAGCTCGCGGCTGGCGCCGCAACTGTGGTAGAAGACCTTGGCCCTGGTCTTCTTCCGGATCGCTTCCAGAAGCTGCCGGTGCTTGGGCTTGATCCTCATGCGGTAGAGGTCCGGTCGGATGAGCCAGCCCTGCTGGCCACACAGGTCATCCCAGAACGTGAAGACTTGGATGTAGTCCCCCAGCTGATCAAGGAAGCGATTGCAGGACTCGATGTAGATCTCGGTGATCCGGCCCATCAGCCGGTCGGCGAAGGCCGGCTCGGCGACAAGGGCCATCAGGAAGCTCTCCAGTCCCATCGTGCGGGCCGGTTGTTCGAAGATCCCGCCGCCGATGATGGCGTTGCCCACGAGCGCATACTCCCCGTCGTTGTACAGCCGCTCGGCCTCGATGCGAAGTTGGGCGATATACTCCGGTGGATCGGGGCTCGGCCAGGCATAGCGGTCCAAGGCCTCCAGCGTGGGCCCCTTGATCGGAAACTCGACCCAGTCGAAGTAGAGACCTCCATCTTTGGGCATGTGGAGCTTGGAGCCCCACCGGTCGATGAAAGCGTAGTACTCCCCGTCCTCGAAGTATCTCAACCCGGGTGCCGTGGCGGCGGGTAGCTGGACCGAGCGGAAGTCCACGCTGAACCGCTCAAGCAGGGCTTCATCCACATAAGGAAGCTGCTGGACATGGTCCAGCAGCTTGATCTCTTCCAGCGGCATCCCCAGATGTTTCTTGAGTTCGACGTAGCTGTTCTTGACGATCGACGTGACGATAGTTGCCCCAAGATCAATAGGAACCCTGTCGGGTTCCTGATGATTGAGGGCCAGCGTCACGCGTTCACGCGGGTTCAAGTGGGCTCGCCCTCCCGCATCCCGAGGCAGTCACTCCGGCATCCGCCCTCAAGGGTGATCCCAGGCCGATGGGCGCCTCTTTGAAGAGGCGCCCGGTGGGCTATGCCAACCTCCTCCGCAGCATCGCCTGCAGCGCGATCGAGACGACGATGATCGCCCCGTAGATGAACTGCGTCCAGTAGGCCGTCCAGCCTGCCGCGACGATGCCCGGGTTGATGATGGCGATGATCAACGCGGCGACAAAGGTTCCGAAGATGCTGCCCGTCCCACCGAAGACCGAGGTACCGCCCAGGAACACAGAGCCCAGCGTGTTCATCAGATAGCCTTCGCCAAGAGTCGGCCAAAGGAAGTGAACGTCTAGGCTGACCACAAAGCCCGCAAAGGCTGACGACAGACCCACAATGGCGAAGGTCAGCATCTTGGTGCGATCCACGTTCACGCCCATCAGCTTGGCGCTCTCCGTGTTATCCCCGGAAAGGTAGACGTGGGCGCCAAACTTGTGGCGGTTCAGGAAGAACCACACGATCACCCCAAGGACGATAGTCCAAATGAAATGCATGGGAATCAAGCCGGCGAATCTTCCGACCAGCACCGGGTAGAGAGGGGTCGCCTCGGCCGGTGCCATCCCCAGGCCCTGGCCGTTGGTCACGATCAGGACCGCGCCCCGCCAGAAGAACTGCGTCCCGAGGGTGGCGACCAGGGAGGGGATCCCAAGCCGCACCACAATCAAGCCATTCATGAGACCGGCGAGCAACCCCGCCAGCAGGCAAGCCACGAAACCGAGCCAGACACCCAGGGAAGGGTCAGTGTCTCGGAAATGCAGGAATACCACATCATAGGCCGCCATACCCCAGGCCATGATGGAGCAGAAGGACAGGTCGATCTCCTTGGCGATGATCACAAGCGTCAAAGGTATCGCCATCAAGGCATAGTAAGGGGTCGTGGCCATGAGCGAGTTGTAGATGTCGTAGCGAGCAAACGTTCTGGGCGAGCGCCACAGAAAGAATGCCCAAAGCACAAGGAGAACCAGCACGATGGCGATCTGCATGGAGTTCTTGCGCAGGAATCGCTCGATTCCTCCCCTTTTCACCGTGGGCGAGAGCGGTCTCCCTTCGGCTGCAGAGTTCATTGGACATGCTCCAGGTCTTTCCCTGCTCCGGAGGCCCGATTATTGACCTCGAGGCTGCCTGTTCGCGCGACCACCGACAGCATGTCGATGAGCTGGTCGAGCGTGATCTGGTCCTTCAGGAACTGGCCTGCGACGGCACCTCGATCCAACACAACAATGCGGTCCGCGATAGGATGAACATGGAAGATGTTGTGATCGATGAAGATGGCCGACTTGCCGGCCTGCTTGATCCCGTTGACAAACTCCAGGCACTTCCTGGTTTCGGAAACCGACAGCCCCATTGTGGGCTCATCGAGAACAATCAGCTCGGCCTGAAAGTACAGCGCCCTCGTAATCGCCACCCCCTGGCGCTCGCCCCCGGAAAATGCCCCGACAATCGACTCTGGCGTGACCGCGGCGGAGGTGAAGCCCATGGCTGTGCTCATCAGGCTCTGGGTCTCCGTCCTCATCCTCCTCAGGTCGAGCACTCCGGCGCGGCTCGCCAGCTCGCGCCCCATGAAGATGTTCCGCCACAGCGGCTGCAAGTCGGCCAGCGCCCGCTCCTGATAGACAACCTCGATGCCCAGATCGCGAGCCCTGGCCACGGACAGGCGATCGATCTTCTGACCCTTCCAGTAGATCTCGCCGCCGGGGTCAGGCTGATGATAGCCTGTGATGATCTTGACCAGCGTCGACTTGCCAGCACCATTGTCACCCAGCAAGCCCACGATTTCGTTGCTCCCCACCTCGAAGTCCACGTCCCGAAGAGCCGCCACCTCACCGAAGGTCTTGGAGATGTTCTTCAGCTGGACGACGCACTCCACCACGCCACCTCCTGGAGATGAATCAAATAGACCTGACAGGTCCCGGAGGACCTGTCAGGTCTTTGCACTCTCACCGGATGTTCCGCTCCGCAAGAGGCGCTACGAAATCCACATTGCTCTGGTCCACGAAGCCGCCCCCGGTGTTGATGTACAGGCCGGAGAAGCCGTAGACCTTGGTCAGGCAGATCTGCAGGATGGGGAGATAGCCCTGCAGCCACTCCTGCTGATCGATCACCAGGTCGGTCCAGCCGGCCTGGATGGCTGTGATGGTCGCCGGCGAAAGGTCGAACCCAGCGAGGTAGATGTCGTCGGGCCCCTTGCCGGCGGACGTCAGATACGTCTGGGCGGTAGCGGTCAGTCCACCGTGATCGGTCACCACGAGCCTGACGTCCGGGTGCGAGGAGACATATCCGGTGAACGTCGGGGCACCCGCGGGCGGGTCGGCGTTAGTCGCCGAGTCAATCTCGATGTAGTCCACAACCAAGCCCGCTTCTTCTAGAGCGTCAATGACGCCCTGGCTCCTCAGGCCGCGGGTGGGCTGAGACAACAAGCCCCAAACCATGGCTCGATCGCCAGCTTGCAACCCGAAGCGCTTCACGGCTTCAGCGCCCAGGGCGTGGCCGGCTGTGTAGTTGGAGGCGCCGACATAGCCGAAACCTTGAGCAGCATACGCCTCGAGCATGTTTGGCAGCTCGGTGTTCTGGCTGGTCACGATGATCCCGTCCGCCTCTGCCGCCTCGATCAGGGGATCGAAGGCTTCGTCACCGGGGTGGCCCATGACCGCAATCCCGTCGGGCCGGGTTGCTGCCACCTCGCTGAACTGCTGGATCATCCTCTGCGGATCCCAGTCTGACCAAACATATTCGACCGTGGCACCTAGATCCGCCTGGGCTTGAACGGCGCCGTTGTACACGTTCACCGCAAACACGCCGCCCTCAGGCCCTCCAGGGAAGAACACTATCCTCACACCGCTGCACCACCCTCCGGCCTCCTCTTCGGCGGGAGCCTGAGTCGCCTGGCCTCCGCATCCCGCCAGCATCAGCCCCAACACAACGATGAGCGCAAACGCTGTGCTCATGCTGCGCCTAGTTCGCGCGTGCATTCCGTCCTCCTTAGGAACGTTCAGAAAGACCCCGGATCTCGTTCCATCGGGACCCTGGGCAAACTGCTATCGCGGGTTTCTGAGACTGTCAAACTACTTGGAGCCGCCCCTAAAGCCACCCCATTGTCAGTCTGAAAGTGAGTTGCGATCAGGATCAAAGGAAGGGCGAAGATGAGGGGGGTCATATCGAAGCACCGCGACTCAGCTTCATCAGCTCGTGGCTTCCCCGGCGGCCTTCCGCCACCTCCTTTCGCCCACGCGCGGAACGGCGTGGACTGCCACCCACGCTGGGCCTGGACAGGCACAGAACGACCGGAAAGGGATCGCCAAGGGGCTGCCCGACCATCACGGGCAACCTTTGCGACAAGAACCAAACACATTATCGCCCGTTTGACCGTGGAGTGTCAAGTGCATGTCTTCAGGAAGCATAGGACCGGGGAGGATTGCCAAGGTCCCCCGCCCCCGCGGAACAGAGCCGCCCGACCGGCTCTGGATACTTCGTGCCTCATCCCGGTTCCGCCTCCTCGGGGATACTGCCAGCAGAATCATCGAATCATATGCGCGAGCAGGCGAAACGCCGGGTCTCGCCGCCTTCCGGCCGGGTACCGCGTGACGGGCCCCAGGGAGAACGGCCCACTGCACCCGTGGCGTCCCGATAGCCGCCCGAAGCCGGCCTAGGCCGAGCCTTGCCCCGTGCTCCCTTCCTTGGCAAATCCGGCGAGCAAGGCGAGCACGCGCTCAGTCGGCGGGATGTCGCTCATCGAATGACCATAGTGGATGAAGCGGGCCCTGCCGTTGCGGTCAATCAGCACTTGGGCGGGCATCCTGCCCAGTTTCAACAAATTCACCTTTTGCCCGTAGAGCTTGAGAATCCTATGCTCGGGGTCCGGAAGGCCAATGAACGGGAGTTCCTGTTCGCGCCAGTACCGGGCGAAGGCCTCCCGGCCCTCCGGCCCCACCACAACCACCTCCGCTCCCTGTTCCACGAATTTGCCGTAGTCTTGGCGCAACTGCGCCATATGCGCACGGCAGAATGGTCAGGTGAATCCGCGGTTGAAGACGAGCAATACGTGGCGCGCCCCGCGATAGTCGGAGAGGCGGATAACGCGACCCTCGAAGTCTTCCAGGGCGAAGTCAGGAGCCATGGCGTCGATCTGCACTTCAGGAGACATGTGGCACTCCGCCTTGCCTCAAGGTTTGGGGCTCCGAGCCGCCTGCGCTGGCCCAAGGCAGGGTTGCTTCATGGGAGCCCTGCGATGAAAGCCGTGACCGCTTCGAGGAAGGCTGCTGGGCACTCTTCCTGCGGCGTATGCCCACAGGCTGGGAAGACTACCAACTCGGCCCCCGTGAGGTCGCTGGCAAGCCGGATGCTCTCCTCCGTAGGCACAATACGGTCATCATCCCCCGTGACGACTAGAACCGGAACCCGGATCTGCCCGAGCTGGTCCACCAGGTCCAGGGGATGGCTGGCGACCGTCAGCTCCCAAAGACCCCGATCCCAGTTCTCCGCCCGCAGAGGCTCCTGATAGCCCTCGAGGATCTCCGGCGTGATGCGGGATGGATCGTGCCATGCCGTGTGCAGCAACCGGATTCCCCAGGATCGGATGTTGCGCATGAGCAGAGGGCCAATCCGGCTCACCTGCGGCGTGTGCATGATGAGGCGCATCCAGGCAGGCGTTCCACCCGTTGTGTAGATGGCCGCATCGACGAGGACGAGAGCCCGCACCCGATCCGGATGGCGCAGCGCGGTGAGCATCGCTACGGTACCCCCGGCGGAGTTGCCGACCAGGACCGCCCGGTCCAACCCCAGCGCATCCATCAGTCCGACCGTTTGCTCTACCTGCGAGTCCACCGAATACGGGCTGTCACCTGTCCATTGTCCAGGCAAGGGCCGAGATGTCAGGCCTGAGCCAGGTCGGTCGAAGGCGACCACCGTTCCCAAAGCGCTCAGCGGGGCCATCACCTCGCGCCAGGAGAAGACGCTGGCGCCGAAGCCATGCAGAAGCACGATGGCGGGTTCCCCATCCCCCATGATCTTGTAGTGCAAGCGCAGACCGTCCACAGCGGCGAAGTGGCTATCGGGGTCTGCTAGGGCCTCGGGGGGAACCGTCCCCTGCAGGGGCGGAATGGGAATGAGAAATGGCCCCACCAACAGCAGGGCCAAGGCGACAATCAGGCTGATGGCCAGCCCGCGCCAAAGACGTCTCATGGCCCCTCGGGGCCGTGGGCCCGACGGATCCCCCGGCCCGCATCGGGAGTTCCACTGCTGACAGCGGCAACCCTGGCTGCAAGCGCAGTCACGGGGGAAACGCTCCGTCCTTCTCGGTGCTACCGGCCGGATTCAATCCAGCGACTTGTCGACCGGTCCGCTCACGTTGTGCGGACAGCCATTCCCGTGGACTCGACCCCCGCACTTGCGTCGATCAACCCCTCTTGTACATGAAGTTGGTCACATCGAACTCGCGGACCTCGTCTGGCGTGCGCCGGGATCTCAGAATCCCTTGGCGGACTCGCTCAAGCACCTCAGGGCGCAGGGCGGTGCGGAGAACCGCGTCCCCTCGCTCAACGAGTCTTCGAAGCGACGCGCCCTCCATGATCCTAGCCCGTCTGTACAAGACGCAGGATCGCCTCGTGATGAACTCGTGCTCTCCCACTTCAAGGATGGTGGTCTGATCCTGCCTCCTGTTCCTAAGCGTCTCGATGTTTACTAGGATTGTCGAGTCCGTGTCCGTTTCGACGTCCAGGAGAATCAAGTGAAGGTGGGCCCAAGGTTGCCCACCTTCACCGTCGCTCGTGCGGAGCAGAAGGGTGTCTCCCCCTCTGAACACTGCCGTCAGCCGCTCAGTATGGCGTCGAGCTCCGCTTCCGCCCGCAACCCCGCAAGAACCTCCTGAATCTCTTCCTCGGAGAACTTGAGGGCCTTCAGCAGCGTCGGCAGGAGTATCGGTAGAGAGGTCTCCCCTGGATCCTCGTATTCGGGCAGTCTGTGGGTTAGTTTGACGAGGCTCGCGTCGTCCAAGCGCAGGTAGCGGGCAACAGTCGCACGAAGAAGCCGAGCCTCGGCTTGCGACAGCCGCTTGATCGGAGGCATCTCCGTCAGACGGAGAGTCCGATTGTCAACGCGCTCAATGAAACGTCGCCAAAAGGCGCCGCGGCCGGGGGCGGCGTCTTTGATGATATTGTACGTCGTGCTTAGAATTGGGCCTGCGGGCAGGGAGGCATAGGTGTCAAAGCTGATCGGCCTCTCCCACTCGCGCCACGCCTCCCGATCCGCAAGATAAAGGAGCTTCAGCAGACGCAAAGGGCCTATCGTCCCTCCGCTCTCGGAAATGAGGATGGCGGCGGCCTCCGTCGCTTTCACCTCATCGAACTCGGGCTGCATTGGGGCGCAGGAACTCTGGTTCATCTCGGTACCCTCCCCCACAGAACCAGGAGGACAACACATCTGACAGGGCCCAAATACTATCCCAAATGGGGGGGTGTCAAGTGGCCGGCGTCGGGGGACAGTCGTTTTGGGAACACCCTTCACGACAGAAGACACACAGGCGGTGGAAGCAGGAGCCTCTCGGCCTACCCGGCCTTCTCGAGGTGGTCGCTGACGTCTTCCAGCTCGAGGATCTCGTCGGCGGTCAACCGCCACCCCATGGCACCCGCGTTCTCTGACGCTTGCCGGGCGTTCTTCGCCCCAGGGATCGGGACCGCCCCCTTGGCCATTACCCAATTCAGTGCAACCTGAGCGGGCGTCTTCCCTCCATGGGCCTGCCCGATCGCCCTCAGCCTCTCCACCAGAGCCCCAACTTGCGCCAGCCGATTGCGACCGACTTGCAGACCCCTGATGCCAGGAGGGCGCGTCTCAGGGGTATATTTGCCGGACAGGAGCCCCTGGGCCAGAGGGCTGTAGGCGATCAGCGTCACGCCCATGTCCCGGCACAGCTGCAGCAGGCCGCTTCTCTCCGGCTTTCGATCCAGCAGGTTGAAGCGAACCTGGTTCGAGGCCAGGCGCACGCCGCCCAAGGCCAGCGCAGCCTGGGCGCGCTCCGTCTGGCGAACGCTGTAGTTGGAGACCCCGACCGAACGAACGAGGCCTTGATCGACGACCTCCAACATGGCTGCCATCCAGGTCTCAGTCGGCACGGGAGGGAACGGCCAGTGCATTTGGTACAGATCGACGTGGTCCAGCCCCAGCCGGGCCAGGCTCCGGCGCAAGGCGCTTCCCAACTCAGCACGGCCGAGGCGCCAGGGGAAGGGCATGTACTTCGTGGCCACGACGACGGGTTGCCCTGCAGCCCGGACGAGGCGGCCCAGGATCCGCTCGGACACGCCCGAGCCGTAGGTCTCGGCGGTGTCGTAGAAGTTGATCCCAGCCGCCAGGCTGACCTCGAAGGCCGCACGGATATCTTCCTCGCCATGGTCCTTGCCGTACGCCCAGAGGAACCGGTCGCCCCACGACCAGGCGCCAACCCCCATCGAACTGATGGAAGCTCCGCCAGCACCCAGGGTTGTCCTCTCCATTTCCGCTTCACCTCCACACGCTGGAATGCCCCTCCGCGTAGTGTTCGCAGACATCCCTTCGCCCAGAAGTGCCAACACCCAGCGGCCCTCGATCCGACCGAGTAGCCGACCGGTTACGGAGACAAGCTCGCCATTGCGCCCAGCCGGACCCATCTGACAAGTTCGAGCGGCGGAGGCCAGGAGGGACCGCCCGCCGGCAGAACGGAAAGCTAGCCTTGCGACCCGGACACCAGGAGATCCCTCAGGGCGGTCTCAGCATCGGGGAACCTGAACCGGAACCCAAGATCCATCAACCGCTTGGGGCTCAATCGCTGGCCATCGAGGACGAGGGTCGCCTTCTTCCCGAGTACCAGACGCAGGGGGAAGGCAGGCACCCGAAGGAAGGACGGTCTGCTAAGCGCGCTCCCCAGGAGTCGGCTCAGCTCGGCATTGGTGACGGGCCGCGGTGCGACCAGGTTGAACGGACCGGCCGCGCCCCGGTTGTCAAGCAGGAAGCGAATGGCCCTGACCTCATCCGCAAGGTGAATCCACGGAACCCATTGCCGGCCGCTTCCCAGCCGGCCGCCCGCCAGGAGCCGAAATGGCAAGGCCATGACTGGTAGGACTCCGCCCGTGCCGCTGAGCACAAGCCCGGTGCGGACAATCGCCCTGCGAACGCCCATGTCCTCCACCGCCTTGGAGGAAGCCTCCCATGCCACGCACGTCATCGCGAGGAAGTCTACCCCCGCAGGGGTCTCCTCGGTCTTCTCCTCGTCGCCCAAAGGGCCGTAGTAGCCCACGGCTGAAGCCTGGATGAGGACAGCCGGCTTTCGTCGAGCGGCGCCGATGGCCCCGGTGACCGCCTTGCCCGCTTGGATTCGGCTGTCCAGGATGCGGCGCTTTCGGTCTGTGTCCCAGCGGTTGAGCAGAATCCCCTGCAGGCCCTCGCCGGCGATCGTCTCCCCGGCGAGGTTGACGACCGCATCCGCGCCGTCGACCAGCCTCCCCCAGCCCTCGCTGCTCCGACCATTCCAGCCTTCGACATGGACTGCAGGAGGCAGATCCTTCACCTCGCCCGGTTTCCGGCTGAGGACGAAGGCCTCGTGGCCATCCTCGGCCAGACCCGTGACGAGCGGTCGGCCGATCAGCCCTGTGCCCCCTGTGACAACGATGCGCATCGAATCCCTCCGAAGTCGTGCTCAGCGAGAGCAATTGGCATCCAGCAGGTTCATCTCCCCCGCGTCAGGCATCCGCCTCTTCGCCACCTTTGGCGGCCTCCCACAGGGCATCCATCTCCTCAAGGGTCATCTCCTGCAAGCTTCTGCCCGAGGACTGCGCCGCAGCCTCGACCTGCGAGAAGCGCCGGCGGAAGCGCGCGTTAGCCTGACGCAGGGAAGCTTCGGGATCGATCCCCAGCCAGCGGGCGTAATTCACAACCGAGAAGAGCAGGTCCCCCATCTCCGCCGAACGGGCGATCGGATCGGCGGCTTGCTTGACCTCCTCCATCTCCTCAGCTACCTTCGCCAGCACGCCTTCCGCCTCCGGCCAATCGAAACCGATGCGGGCCACCCTCGCCTGGATCTCGGCGGCCTGTGCCAGGGCAGGCAGCCCCAGCGGGACCCCGCCGAGCACACCCCCCTTCGCTCCGTGCTCCTCCCTCTCGCACCCTTTGAGGACCTCCCAGTTGTGCAGCACCTGGTCCACATCCTTCAGGCGAAGGTTGCCAAAGACATGGGGATGGCGGCGGATGATCTTGGCCTGAACCCCGGCCACGACATCCGCCATGGTGAACTCGCCGGCCTCCGTGGCGATCTGCGCCTGCAGGATGATCTGTAGCAGAAGATCGCCCAACTCCTCGCGCAGGCTCGTGGAATCCTCCTCGTCGATCGCCTGCAGGGTCTCAAAGGCCTCCTCCAGCAGGTGCGGCCGCAGGGACTGCGGCGTTTGCTCCCGGTCCCAGGGGCAGCCATCGGGCGCCCGCAGGTGGGCGACGGTTTCCTGAAAGCTTTCGAACGCTGAGACGGCCGAAGCCGCAGGGACAAAGAGCGTCGTCAGGGCCCCGATCTTCCGGCTGTGGTCAAGCTCATGCAGGGGACAATGCTCCAGGTCAGCCTGAGGCGATCCGACGGCGTGCAGAAGGGTCACCGGGTGATCAGGAGGGTACTGGTTCAGCAGGGTTAGCTTGACGTCCGAGGCGACCAGGGTCGAATAGAGTTGACCGATCAGGGCCGGGGTGTCGGGCGGGAAGGAGGGATGATGCCTGGCCGCCAGCTCGAGGGCGTCCGCCAGAACCAGCCCGTCGAGGGCGTCTCGCCCAAGCATGGCCAGGCAAGGTTCCATGAAGCTCACCCCGTGGACAAGACGCACCGGGACGGTCGCCTTGTCGGCAATCGTCGCGACGGTCGCCTCCCCCACCGTCGGGTCCCCGGGTACCCCGTAGAC
>CAYQUY010000014.1:0-19172 GCA_964420755.1 uncultured Anaerolineaceae bacterium | reverse complement strand
GATTTCCTTCTGTCCCCGGGCGTCCCACCCGGCGACTTCGCCCTGGTGGACATCGATGCCCAACGCCTCGACCTCGCGCACCGCATGGCCGAGCACTTGATTGAACTGACAGGCAAGAAGTGGTCGGTCGAGGCCTCCACCGATCGCCGACAGGTGCTGGCCGGGTGT
The DNA here is from genome assembly GCA_964420755.1 of uncultured Anaerolineaceae bacterium. Taxonomy (GTDB): domain Bacteria; phylum Chloroflexota; class Anaerolineae; order Anaerolineales; family E44-bin32; genus DATEAV01. The sequence continues at coordinate 19,004 of CAYQUY010000014.1, read as the reverse complement.
GATTACGTCATCAACACCATCGAGGTCGCCGGCCTGCCCAACGTGCGACACGACTACGACATCCCCATGAAGTACGGCGTCGACCAGTGCATCGGCGACACCATCGGCCCCGGTGGAATCTTCAAGGCCCTGCGCACCCTTCCAGCGTGGATCGACATCCTGGGCGACGTCGAGCAATTGGCGCCGCAGGCCCAGGTGATGAACTACACCAACCCCATGTCGATCACCGTCCTGACCGGCATCCTGGCCTCCGACCTGCCCATCGTCGGCCTGTGCCACTCGATTCAGAATACGGCCCAGCAGCTTGCCGAATACCTCTCGGTCCCCTTTGAGGAGATCTCCTTCCGGGCCGCGGGGGTCAATCACCTGGCTTGGCTCACCGAGCTCACCCGAAACGGCGAAGACCTTTATCCGCTCCTGCGAGAGCGCGCCAAGGATCCGAAGGTCTACGAGCAGGATCCGGTGCGCTTCGAGATGATGCTCCACCTGGGCGCCTTTGTCACCGAGTCGAGCGGGCACTCGTCCGAGTATGTCCCCTACTTCCGCAAGCGCCCGGATCTGATCAAGCGCTACTGCCGGGAAGGCTATCTGGGGGAGAGTGGCTTTTACGCCACCTTCTGGCCGGAGTGGCGCCAGTTCAACGATGACCAGCTGCGCCAGATTCTCGGCGGGCAGCAGATGGCTGAGCTCCGCCGCGGGCCCGAGTTCGCCTCCTATGTCGTCGAGGCCATGGAGACCAACGCCCCGGCCCTGATCTACGGCAACGTCCTCAACACCGGACTGATCGACAATCTCCCCCAGGACGGCGTGGTCGAGGTCGCCTGTCTGGTCGACCGGCAGGGCGTGCAGCCGACGCATTTCGGCGCCCTCCCCACCCAGCTGGCCTCGCTGTGCCAGCAGCACATGGCCGTCCACGAGCTGGTGGCCACCGCTGTGCTGGAGAGGGATCGGGAAGCGGCCATCCACGCATTGGCCCTTGATCCCTTGACCGCCGCCGTATGCTCCCTGGAGGAGATCCGCCAGATGTTCGAAGAGATGGTGCAGGCCGAACAGGAGTACCTGCCAGAGTGGGTCCTGCCCTAATGGTGGTGGACAATCAGGAAACGATTATGCTCCACGGAAGCCGAAGATGCCCGGTGCCTGGAAGCCGGTGCTTGGGCGGTACCTTCGCAGATGCCACGCGGTCAGGGGCGAGGCCATGACTGAGTTCGACGTTCTCGTCGCCGGCGAGATCAACCCCGATCTGATCCTCTCGGATCCGAGGCTCGAGCCCCGCTTCAGCCAGCAGGAGACCCTGGTCGAGGACGCCGAGCTGGCCATCGGCTCTTCCTCGGCCATCTTCGCCTGCGGCGCGGCGCGCCTCGGCCTGCGGGTCGCCTTCATCGGCGCCGTCGGCGACGACCTGTTCGGCCAGTTCATGCTGGAGGCGCTCCGCCGGCGGAGCATCGACGTCACACCGGTTCTCGCCGACCCGGGCCAGAAGACGGGGGTCAGCGTGATCCTCGCCCGCGGCGCCGACCGGGCCATTCTCACCCACATCGGCGCCATGGGCGCCCTGCGGGCCGATCATCTGTCGGATGAACTGCTGGGCCGCGCCCGACACCTCCACGTCGCCTCCTACTTCCTGCAGGCGGGCTTGCGTCCCGGCCTCCTCGGCCTCTTCCACCGCGCCCATCGCCTGGGCCTGACGACCTCCCTCGACACCAACTGGGACCCGGCCGGCCAGTGGGGCGACGTGGAAAGCCTGCTTCCGGCCACAGACATCTTCCTGCCCAATGACAATGAGGCCCGGGCACTGGCCCGGGCTTCGAGCGCGCCCCAAGCCCTGTCTGCCCTGGCCGCGGTCGTCCCGACCGTCGCCATCAAGCTCGGCGCCGAGGGCGCGATAGCCCAGCGGGGCAGCGAGACGGCGCAGGCTCCGGCGCTGCCAATGGCCGTCGCTGATACTGTCGGCGCCGGCGATTCCTTCGACGCCGGCTTCATCTACGGCTGCCTGCAGGATTGGCCCCTCGATCGCTGCCTCCGCCTCGCGACCATCTGCGGCTCTCTCTCGGTCCGCGGCCATGGAGGCACTGCCGCCCAGCCAGGCCTGCAGGAAGCGCTGGAGTACCTCTCGGGAGAAACGCATGGCTCCGCTTGACGCGCTGGTGCACAGGCTCATCCGCCTGCACAGAGAGGGAAGGCCCATCACGCTGCTGGCGGTCTGCCCCAACTCCGAGGCGGTCCTGCAAGCCGCCGTCAAGGTCGCGGCCGCCAACAACATGCCCATGCTCTTTGCGGCGACACTCAATCAGGTTGACCGGGACGGCGGCTACACCGGCTGGACTCAACACGCGTTCGTCGCCCGCCTGCGGGAACTGGCCGCGAAGTACGCCTGCACCTCACCCCTCTACGCCTGCCTCGACCACGGTGGACCGTGGCTCAAGGACGCGCACACGCTCGCCGGGCTCAGCCTGGACGAGACGATGGCCGAGGTTAAGGCCTCGCTCGAGGCCTGCCTGGAAGCGGGCTATGCCCTGCTCCACGTCGACCCAACCGTCGATCGGTCCTTACCGCCGGGGGAGCAGCTGCGCATTGAGACCGTCGTCGAAAGGACGGTCGAGCTGGTTGTCCATGCCGAGGCCCACCGCTCGCGCCTCGGCCTTCCTCCCATCTCGTACGAGGTCGGCACCGAAGAGGTCCATGGCGGCTTGGCAGACCTGGGGGTCTTCGATCGCTTCCTATCCGGCCTCCAAAGCGGCCTCGACGCAGCCGGCCTGGGCCGCGCCTGGCCCTGCTTCATCGTCGGCAAGGTCGGCACCGACCTGGGCACGACGACCTTCGACGCCGAGATCTCCCATCGCCTCTACCAACGGGTATCCCCTCTTGGTTCCCTCATCAAAGGACACTACACGGACTGGGTTGCCAATCCTGGTGAGTATCCGGCCTCCGGCATGGGCGCAGCCAACGTCGGCCCCGAGTTCACGGCCACGGAGCTGGCTGCCCTTCGAGAGCTCTGCGATCTCGAATCACGCCTTTCCACAGGCGGATCGCGCCCGGAGAGGTCAGGATTCGAGGCGGCGCTGGAATCCGCCGTCATCCGCTCCGAACGTTGGATGAAGTGGCTGACCCCTGAGGAAGCCGGGCGGCGCTTTGACGAGCTGACACCGCCGCGAAAGGAGTGGTTGGTCGCCACCGGCGCCCGTTACATCTGGACCGATCCCGAGGTCCTCGCCGCCCGCCGCAAGCTCTACAGCAATCTCCACTCGGAAATGCCCGACCCGCATGGCCAGGTTGTCGACCGCATCGCCGCCAACATTCAGGTTTACGTGGAGGCCTTCCACCTGAAGGATTCGCTCCCCCTCCTCTCAGACTAGCCGAGGGAGTGCCAGCAACGTGACACACCCGCAACGAGCGCATGTAGCGCTTCTCGGCCAGCGGGAGCGGTAGAACAGGGACAGCCGACCAGGCCGTGGCCACTATCGGTCATCGGCGGATTCATGCCGTCGGCCGCGGTAGAATCCGATGCCAAGAGGAGAAAGGAAGTCCGACATGGAGTATGTCCACCTGGGGCGGACTGGTTTGAAGGTCAGCCCATTGTGTCTGGGCACGATGAACTTTGGGCCTCATACGAGCGAAGCCGACAGCAGGGCGATCATGGATCGGGCCCTGGAGCTCGGCCTCAACTTCTTCGACACTGCCAATGTCTACGGCCGACGTCTCGGCGAAGGGATCACCGAGAGCATCGTCGGCCGGTGGTTGGCCCAGGGCGGAGGACGGCGGGAGGGCATTGTCTTGGCGACCAAGGTCTACGGCCGCATGGGCAAGGGCCCCAACGAGTGTGGTCTCTCGGCCTACCACATCCGAGCCGCCTGTGAGGCGAGCCTGCGCCGGCTGCAGACGGATCACATCGACCTGTACCAGATGCATCATGTCGAACGCGAAACACCCTGGGAGGAGATCTGGCAGGCGATGGAACAGCTTATCCAGGCGGGGAAAGTGCTGTACGTCGGCAGCAGCAACTTCGCCGCCTGGCACATCGCCCAGGCGCAGGGTGCCGCCGCCGCCCGACATTTCATGGGGCTGGTCTCGGAGCAGAGCCTCTACAACCTCAAGGATCGGATGATCGAGCTCGAGGTGATCCCTGTCTGCAAGTCCTACGGCCTTGCCCTGATCCCCTGGAGCCCTCTTGCCGGAGGTCTTCTCGGCGGCGTGCTGCACAAGATCCAGCAGGGCCGGCGGGCCGAGCAAGGTGTCCAGGCGGACCTGCGCAAGCATCGGAAGCAGATACAGGCCTACGAGGTGTTCTGCAAGGAGCTTGGGGAAACGCCGGCCGATGTCGCGCTGGCCTGGTTGCTGCACAATCCCACTGTCACTGCGCCCATCCTCGGTCCCCGCTCGATCGAGCAACTGGAAGGCAGCCTGCGCGCTCTAGAGATCAAGTTGAGCAAGAAGACCCTGGCTCGGCTGGATGAGATCTGGCTCGGCCCCGGCGGCGAGGCGCCTGAGGCCTACGCCTGGTGAGGTTTCCCATTCGAGGTGCTCGACGAAAGCGTCCTAGCCCTCCGAGTGGCACGCGGTTGACACAGCCGGGGGCGGGTCAGTGACCCGCCCCCGCACAACCCTCGCCAAGGAACCGCCCCCCAATTCGGCGCGTCGCTCAGGGCACCGGTGCCGCCTGGACCCGGATCTGCCCTATGCCTCCCTCCACGCGGAGTTGGACACGGTTCTCCGCCGAGGCGTAGCCAGGCGAGGTGTACACATCCCCATCCCTCACATACCCGGCGGGGACAATGACGTTGGATAGCCCGCCATCGACCCGCATGCGCAGGGCCATGCCCTGGGGAACCAGGATCTCCACCGCCCCGATGCCGGCGTTGAGATCCCCTTCCAGTTCTCCCTCTGCCGGCAGGGTCAGGTGCATCGTTCCCAGTCCAACGTCCACGCTCAGGTCGACCACTTCTAGTTCCTGAAGGTCGAGCACGGTTTCGCCGACCCCGCTATCGATCGTCAGAACGATGGGTATGCTCGGGTTCAGGGCTACCTCCCAACGCCCTATCCTTTCTGGCCAGCCGGGAAACTCGTTCCAGGTCTCCCCGCCTGGGCTCAGACTGTACTCGGCCTCCTCACCCACGACACCGTAGTGCTCGACCAGCCTCTCGCCTCGATACAGTTCGGCCGTTCCTTCGATCAGATTGCCCTCCTGCGATAGCGCCTCGACGGAGAGGTCTCGCAACCCGAAATTGACCCTGACCTCGGCGCGGGTGGCCTCTCCGAGAGGGCGAGAAATGATCTGCCTCGTCAATTCCGTCCCGCCCCAGCCGCGCTGCTGGTATAAGACGACCCCCCCGGCCAGGACACCCAGCATGATCACCACGACCAGCAACGATCCCCAGATGGAGCGCCGTCCCACGAGCAGGTCGAGACCGATCGCGATCAGGAGCACCGGCCAGAGTCGCAGGAAGAACAGCCAGACCCCCCAATCCAACATGCCGAGATTGTTGAGTAGAAAGACCACACCAAGCCCGATCAGGATCACCGGGCCGACCAAACCCCTACGGCGATAACGCGCCTCCATTGCTAACCTCCTCGCACACGATGTAGGATCAAAGCCAGGTTGTCTCCGACGAGCAGCGATGGCCACAGGACTTCAAGATGCAGCCAGCGGGCCGCCCCAAAACCCGCGACCGCCGAACAGGCAGACTGACCCTGTCGACGCCGGGCCCTGCCACCAAGGCCCTTGGGTGACGAGGTTTCCCTGCGCCAGACCCCTCTCCCTCCCCCAATCTTCACACCTTGTGAAACATCCTATCGACGTTCCCAGCCGAAGGAGCGAGCAACGATAAAAAGGCCCCCCAGGATCAGGAGTACCGGCCAGAACGAGTTCAGACCCGGGATTCCGAAGACGCCGAACAACAATCCCATCACGAGCAGGGCCGCCGCCGGGATGAGGGCCCAGCTTCTCCTACCCTCCTGGGGGGGCAGGAGGTAAACCAGGCCGAAGGTGAAAGCCATTCCCAGGAACAGGGCCCCCGCCACCGCCAGACCTTCAAGTAAATCCGAGATGACCGGGATCACCGCCAGGGTAAGAAGCACGCCCCCGGGAACAATCGCCCACCAGTTCTCGCGCCGCAGCAGATACACAGCCCAGAAGCCAAGGCTCAGCGCGCCGAGAAACAGGGGTCCTCCCCACTCGCCAAGGAAGCGACCGAAAGCGATGAGCGCGGCGATCCCGAGTAAGGCAAAGGCGGGGATGATGGCCCACCACCGTTCGCGATTGCCCAAGAAGGCCAGCAGGAACCCCACGCCGGCTGCCCCGAACAGGAGAGCCCAGACGATATCCCAGACGAATGCCACGCCGAGGACCGTCTGGAGCAGGAATACCACTCCCAAACCCGTCAACAGCAGACCGAGGGCAATACTCGTGTCGATGCGCCTCATGTCTATCTCCTAAGGGGATATCAAAGAGATGGCCCGCCGGTCACCGGAAGAGGCGACGGACCAGCAGAGGCCAACCCACCAAGGATCAGCAGAATGGGCCAGTAAGCGAAGAACTCCGCGCGGCCGCCCAAGGCGAAGCCGACAATCAGGAACAGCACCGCACTAATGGCGATCGTCACCACGCCTGACCCGAGGGCGTGACGCACGCGTCCCTCGAGCAGGCCTGCCAGGAGGATGCCAACGCCCACAAAGCCTGGAATCAAGGTCCAGGCATAGGCCCAGCTTTCCCACGCGCCCGTCGCCCACTGCCAGTAGAGCAGGCATCCGATGCCGCCCACGACGCAGGCTGGCACGGCCATGCCCGGCGCGCCCACAAGCAGACCGAACACGAACAGGAAAGCGCCTACCGCGATGACAATCAACGGCCAGGACTCTGCCCAGTTGACATGCGCATCCACCCACGCACGGAACGCAGGCAAGACTTGCGCTGCCAGAAGTGCTGCACCCAGCAGCACCAAGAGGATTCCACCCGCGAGTTGCGATCGACTTCTCATGTCCATCCAAGCCTCCTATACCTGCCCGGTTTGCCGCTGCTAGTCTAACACCTCATCCCACCAATGGCCTCATCCCTTTTGAGGAACCTGCTGACGCACATTAGAGGTACGGATGCTTCCGGTTTTGGCGCCCCTCATCGCCCTGCCTGAGCCCCGTGGGCATGCCCAAATGAGGCATGAGATGCTGCCTTCGTCTCAGCTTCACCTTGGCCGGCAACCAGGCCGCACGGGATCTCCGCCCGCTGGCCGGCTGGCCAACGATGGTAGAATTCGGCTCACCCGCCGCCGAGGAGGCCGCTATGCCCGAGGCTGTCATCATCGCTGCCGTTCGAACGCCCATCGGCGCCCACGGAGGGGCGCTGGCTAGCGTCCGCCCCGACGATATGGCTGCCCTCGTCGTCGCGGAGGCCATCCGACGGGCGGGGATCGACCCAGACCAGGTCGAGGAGGTTTACCTAGGCTGCGCCAACCAGGCGGGGGAGGACAACCGCGACGTGGCGCGCATGGCCGTGCTCCTGTCTGGCCTGCCCACGCATGTGGGCGGGGTGACCTTCAACCGGTTGTGCGCCTCGGGCCTGCAGGCCGTCAATGCTGCCTGCCGCGCCATCAAGGCCGGCGAGGGGGAGGTCTACGTCGCCGGCGGGGTCGAGAGCATGTCCCGCGCTCCCTACTCCATCCCCAAGAGCGACCGGCCCTTCCCCTGGGGCAATCTGACCATGTGGGATACCACACTCGGCTGGCGCTACCCCAACCCTCGCATCGAGAAGCAATACGGCACCGAATCGATGGGCGAGACCGCCGAGAACGTCTACGAGCTCACCCGCACGATCAGCCGAGAGGAGCAAGACGCCTTTGCCCTGGAGAGCCACCGTCGGGCCGTCGCCGCTATCGACAGCGGACGGTTCGCTGAAGAGATCGTCTCGGTCCCCATTCCGCAGCGGAAAGGCGATCCCATCCTGGTCGATACCGATGAGCGTCCGCGTCGGGACACTAGCCTCGAGTTGCTGGCCAGGCTCAAGCCGTCCTTTCGCGAAGGTGGCACGGTGACCGCTGGCAATGCCTCTGGGATCAACGACGGCGCCGCAGCGCTGGTGATCATGAGTGAGGCCAGGGCCGCTGAGCTCGGTCTCCGGCCGATGGGTCGATTCGTCGCCTCGGCCGCGGCGGGTGTCGAACCACGGACGATGGGCCTGGGGCCAATTCCTGCGACCCGCAAGGCGCTGGCCCGCGCCGGCCTGAAGATCGAGGACATCGGCCTGATCGAGCTCAACGAGGCCTTCGCCGTCCAGGCGCTGACGGTGATGAAGGAGCTCGGCTTCCGGCCCGAGATCACCAACGTGAACGGCGGCGCTGTCGCCCTCGGCCATCCACTCGGCTGCACCGGCGCCCGCATTCTGACCACGCTGCTCCACGAAATGCGCCGCCGTGCCCCCGGTGAGCGCCGGCCGTACTTCGGGCTGGCGACGTTGTGCGTCGGCGTCGGCCAGGGGGAAGCCACCATCGTCGAGTGGGTAGGCTGAGCAGCGCCGGGCGCCTCCGGCCCTCCCCCACACCATGAACATTCTTGTCACCGGCGCTACGGGTTTTATCGGCTCGTCCTTGTGTCGCGCCCTGATCCGGGACGGGCATTCGGTGCGCGCTTTCCACCGGCACGCCAGCCCACTGACGGCTCTGGAGGGTCTCGCTGTCGAGCACTGCCTGGGCGACATCCTCGATCCTGCCTCGTTGGCCCCGGCAATGGAAGGGGTCGAGGCCATCTTCCACTGTGCGGCGATGATGGGTCCGTGGCGGAACGCCGCGCAATCTCAGGCCAGCCATGTCGTGGGGACGCACAACGTGCTCCAGGCAGCCCGCCAGGCGGGGGTCCGCCGCGTGGTGTACACCTCCTCCGTGGCGGCGCTCGGCGTGCCAGAGCCTGGCGGAGCCGGGAACACGCTGCTCAATGAAAGCCACCCTTGGAACGCCGCGCCGACGCTCTGGCCCTACGGCTACGCCAAGCACCTGGCCGAGCAGGAGGTCCTGGCCGCTGTCCACGACGGTCTTGACGCCGTCATCGTCAACCCGGCGTTGGTCTTCGGCGCCGGCGATGTACATCGCGGGCGGAAGAGCGTCATCGGGCAGGTCGCCCGCGGCCGCATTCCGGTCTCCGTCGCCGGCGGGCTGAACGTCGTTCACATCGATGACGTCGTCGCGGGCCATCTGGCGGCGCTCAGGCTCGGCCGCGCGGGCGAGCGCTACATCCTTGGCGGCGAGAACCTGAGCATCACCCGCATGCTGGCGATCGCCGCCGACGTCACAGGCCGTCGACCACCCAGGATCACGTTGCCTGGTGCGCCGGTCCGTTCCCTCGCGGCTCTGGTCAACCTCCTCTCCCGGCCGCTCAACCTGCCTCTAACAGGGGACCTGCTCCGCCTGGCTGGCTTGTACTTCTACTACGACCTGGAGAAGTCTCACCGCGAACTCAGGCTCCCTCCCCCAATCGCATACCGCCTGGCCGCGGAGCAGGCCTATGCCTGGCTCCAGACACGCGCCTATCTGTAGGTCTTCCTAGCCAGCCTTCCAACCCCAACTCCGTCCGCCCACCCGGTTTCCCGACAGTGGTACTGAGGTCGTGCCTGCCTCGGGGCGACATCGGCACCTGTTCCGTGATAGACTGGCCTCGGCTCTGGCAATGGCGCAACCTTCGAGGACCCCTCCACCAAAGACCCGACCGGAGAGAGACACCCTTTGGGCCTCGGCGCTAAGCGCCGCCGCGGCCGTGGCCCGAAGGGGAGGGCATCCCGAGGCCGATATCCCCCGCACGGTGACCGAAGAACTGAGGCGCCTGCAGCTGGTGAGCGCCCTCATGCTCCTGACCCCGGAAGGGATGCTGCGTCTCGAGAACCGCCCCTTCAGCCCCACGCTGGAAACCACGCTGCGCCGCCTGACGGGGGCTGAACTCCAGGGCTACCAGTTCGATCCCAATCAGGTGGACCTGTACCGCGAGGCCCTCGCTTCTGCCGACCCCGTCTTCTCCGCCGCGCGTTCCGAAGTCATCGCCCAGATCCTGCCGCCTCGACTGCGAAGGCTGCTGCCGCGGCTGATTCGCTTGATCGGCGAGAAGCCCCTCATCGTCGCCCCGGTGACGCTCGCCGGTAAACCCCTGGGCGCCCTGAGCGCTTCGGCCGGATGGCTCACAGCCGAGGATGCGCCCATGGTCGCCGCGCTGGCTGACCACATTGCGATCGCTTTGGGCCAGTCGCGCGCCCGAGCCGAGATGCAGGCCGCCCTTGCGCGCGAACGCCTGCGCAACCAGGTGGCCGAGACCATCGCCAGCAACCTTGATCTGCCCCAGGTGCTGGAGCGCGTTCTCCGCCTGGCGGCCGACGTCACCGGGGCTGAGGCGGGGGTGCTTGCCCTGCTGTCAGCTGATAAGGAATCCTTGACCTATGGCTATGTGCTCGGCCTGCCTGAGGAAGGCCGAGACCAGATCGTGCCTCGAGACCAGGGGATCGCCTGGCAGGCCATCGAAGCCCGGGGGTCGATCCTGGCCCCCAACTACCGCCAGATTGCCTATGCCTATCCCCCTTGGGTGCGGGCCGGGGTCCGGGCGGCCCTGGCCGTGCCTCTCATCGTTGGCGAGGACACGATTGGCGCCCTCGCCCTGTACTCCCTGCAGCGCGAGGCAGCCTTCAGCCAGGAGCACGCCGAGATGGTTCAGGCCATAGCCCAGATGGCCGCTGTCGCCATCAAGAACAGCCGCTCCTTTACCGAGGCCCAGGGCCGGGCCGAGGAATCCCGGGCCCTGATTCGCAGCGCCGGCGCCATCTCCGCCTCCCTCGACCTGCGCACGGTCCTGACCGAGATCTGCGAGCAAGCCAAGGCCCTGCTCCGGGCCGACGGCAGCCGCGTCCACCTCCTGAATCTGGATAGCGGCCTACTGGAATGCGTGGTCGCCGTTCAGCCCGACGCCGAACAGGTCAAGGCAGTCAAGCTATCCCCAGGACAGGGCCTGACAGGGCACGTCCTCCAGGTGGGCGAACCACTGCTCGTCAATCAAGCCGATCCACGGAGCATGCATGTTCCGGGTACGCCCCTCGAGGACCCCGAAGTGCTAGCGCTGGTGCCGCTCAAGGTCCGCCAGCGCAGCATGGGTGTCATGACCGTCCTGCGCTTCTCATACGAGCGCCCCTTCACGCAAGCCGATCTCGATTTGCTCACGGCCTTCGCCTCCCACGCTGCCGTAGCCCTGGAGAACGCCCACCTCTATGGCCAGATCGAGATGCAGGCGCAGCGCCTGGAGGCGGAGGTTGTCGAGCGCACCCGCGACCTGGCGCTCTCCGAGGCTCGCTATCGCTCGCTGGTGGAGACCTCCCTGGCGGGCATCTATCAGGCCGATGCCGAGGGCAAGCTGGTCTACACCAACCAGGCTTTCGCGGCCATGCTGGAACGGCGGCCCGAGGACCTGATCGGGCAGGACGGGACAGCCCTGGGCATCGCGCAGTCTTCCCAGGCGGAGCCCAGGGACGGCACTGCCGGGATTCCCAGGCAACGGGCCGACCGCGAAGTCGGCGAGCTCGAGTTCGTCTTGGGCAGCGGCAAGCGCATCCCTACCCTGCGTGCCACGAGCGTGATTCGTGACAGCGACGGCAGAGCCCAGGGCACAACGGGGCTGGTCATCGACATCTCCGAGCGCAAGGCCCTGGAGGCGGCCCTCCAGGCGGAGCGCGACCGGCTGCATGCCATTCTCAACAACATTGGTGATGCCGTCGTGGTAACTGACGCCGAGGCCCGCATTGAGTATGTCAATCCGGCGTGGGAGCGCTTGAACGGGTTCCAGGCCGCAGAGGCAATGGGGACCCGTTTGACGCTGGTCGGAGGCGGCGAGACTCCACGCGAGTTGACCCCCAAGATGCAGGCAGCCGTCAACGAGGGCAAGATCTGGCGAGGCGAGACTGTCAACCGCCGCGAGGATGGCACCGTCTACGACGCCGCGGTGACGGTCGCACCCATCCGTGATGAGACCGGCCGCATCGTCAACCTGGTCGGGGTCCAGCACGACATCAGTAACCTGAAAGAGATCGACCGCATGAAATCGCAGTTCGTTTCCGACGTCTCGCATGAACTGCGCACCCCCCTGACCAACATCCGCCTCTACCTTGACCTCATCACCAGCACTCAGGACCCCGCGAGGACCAGCCGCTACTTGGAAACCATGGACCGTGAGACCACCCGGCTGGGCACATTGATTGAGGACCTGCTGTCCCTTTCCCGTCTGGAGGCTGGCACGGTGGCCTTCAACCCCGCGCCCACAGATATCAACCGCCTGCTGCAAGCATTGGTGGCGGACCGCAGCGCGTTGGCCGCCAGCCGCGGTCTGCAGCTCTCCCTCGAGTGCGACCCGAACCTCCCTCCGGTCGTCGGAGACGAGCGCCTGCTCACCCAGGTGTTTACCAACTTGCTCACTAACTCGCTCAACTACACGCCAGAGGGGGGGACCGTCACCTTGCGCAGCCGTCTCTGTACCTCCGACGGCTCCGAGTGGGTCACCGCCGAGGTTGAGGACAACGGGCTGGGGATCCCCTCCGACGAGCTGCCAATGGTCTTCCGCCGGTTCTACCGCGGCCGGGCGAGCCGGGAGGCAACGGCTCCAGGGACTGGTCTGGGCCTGGCCATCTGCAAGGAGATCCTGGATCGCCATGCCGGTCGGATCGAGGCGGAAAGTGACGGCGTCCCTGGGAGAGGCGCCCGCTTCACCGTGTGGCTTCCCCTGCCGACAAACTGAGCACCCCGCTTGCCTCTAGCCGTCACGCGCAAGCGGAAATCACAGGGGCTATATCCGGTGCGCCCCAATGCCGTCTGGGGCAAGACAGCCCTGGCGGCTATCCTTGCGTGCTCAACTAATCAGGAAAGCGTGAAGAGCGAGCCTTCCGGCGTCTTGCGCACTTCAATGCGCGCCGGGAAGACGTCCCGCATCTCTTCAATGTGCGTGATGACCAGGATGCGGTCGAAGTCGCCCTGGATACTGTGGATTGCCTCCACCAGATGCTCACGACCGCTAGCATCCTGGGTGCCGAAGCCCTCGTCGATGAAGAGGCTTCGCAATTGGGCGCCTGCGCGACGAGCCAGCAGCCTGGAGAGGGCGATGCGGATGGCGAAGTTGATGCGGAAGGCCTCGCCACCGGAGTACATTTCGTAGGGGCGGCTCCCGAGCTCATCCGAGATGATGATGTCGAGTGCCTCCCGAACCTCCCCCGTCTTGATCTCTTTCTGCGTCTCGATCCGCACATTGAGACGCCCGTCGGTCATGCGCCCCAGGAGCTCATTGGCCGAGGCCTCCAGCTCGGGCACCACAGTCTCGATGATCATGGCCGGCACGCCGCGTTTGCCGAAGGCCTCGCGCAGGTCCTCATAGAGGCGAAGGTCCTCGGCCAGCTTCTTCTGCTCGCCAAGCCTCTCTTGCCGCTGCCGCTCGTACGACTCGAGCGCGGTCAGCCTCTGGCGCGCCCCACCCACGCGCTCGTCAGCCAGGCGTTTCTCCAGTCGCAGCCGGTCGATGTCCTCCGGGCGGAGGGAGGCCGCCTGGAGACGCTGCAGACACTCGTCGGCCTGGCTCTCCACGCCTTCCAGTTCCTGGCGATCCCTCTCCAGTTCTTTGAGCCAGCGGTCGATCTTCTGTCCGAGGCTGGCCGCTTGCTGGGCAGTCTCCTGCGCGTGCCCCAGCGCGGCGCCCAATTCGCCGGCCCGCTTCTCCAGCGGCGGGCGGTCCCGCAACTGCTGGCTCATTGCGGCCAGGTCGCGGTCGAGCGCAACCACCTCAGCCTCGATCTCCTTGATCCGAGCCTGGTTCCCCCGGTACTGGCCCCGGCGCTTCTCGATCTCCGCCGCCAGCTCGGCCAACAGACTGGTCCGATGCTCCTCCGTCAACGGTTGGCCGCAGGTGGGACAGACCGGTTCGGTGGCGCCTTCCAGGATCTCCGCGCGCTTCTTGAGCGGCTCAGTCTCGGGCACGAGCGCCTGGTTGACGCCGCGCAGGTTGGCAACCTCTTCCGCCAGGGCCAGGCCGCGCTTTCGGCCCTCGTCGAACATGGCCTGCGCCTGGTCCAGTTGGGCCAAGCGGGCCTGCACTTCCCGCAGGGCCGCTTCGAGCGCGGCCCTGTCCGCCCGCCCCTCGAGAGCCTCCCGTTCCCGGCGGGCCTCATCGACCTCTCGCCCCCGCAACTGGACCCGGCGCGTCAGATCGTCGATCTGCCGCTGCAGCGCCACCAGCCGGTTGCGGGTCTGCTCCAGATCGGCCCATTGCTTCTCCGCCTGGGCCATCGCCTCCGAGGCGAGGCGGGCCGCACCCTCCGCCTCGGAGAGCTCCGCTTCGTGGACCTGCCGCTGTGCCAGCTCCCGCTCAATCTCCTCCAGCCGCCCCTCGAGCCGCTGCGCCTCGGCCCGGCCGGCGGCCAGCCGCTCCTTGGCCTTCTCCTCGTACGCCTCCCAGCGCCACAGGCCGAGGATGTTGGCCAGGACTTGCTTACGCTGCGCCGGCGTCTTGGTGGTGAACTCATCGGCCCGTCCCTGGAGAAGGAATGCCGAGTTGACGAAGGTATCGTAGTCAATGCGCAGCAGCGCCTCGATCTTCTCCTGTGTCTGACGCATCGAGCTCTCGGAGAGACTGCGCCACCCGCCGGCCGCCGGGTCGCTGCCCTGAAGCTCCAATAGCGAAGCGCCTCGCTTGCCGCCCTTGCGCTGGCGGATGACACGATAGCGGCTGCCTTCCTGGTCAAAGACCAGGGCAACCCGCATCTCAGCCTGCCCCTGGTGGATCAAGTCATCGGGGGAGTTGCTGCGAGCCTTGCCCCACAGCGCCCAGGTGATGCCCTCCAGGAGCGACGACTTGCCGGCGCCATTGGGCCCAGATAGACAGGCGACCTGGATCCCGTCGAAGCAGAGCGGTCCTGGGTCCTTGTAAGCGAGGAAGTTCTTCAGCTCGATCTCAACCGGTATCACGCAGGCATTCCTCAGCCTTCGTCAGCAGTGCCTCCAGCCGCTCCGACGTTTCGCCCCGCGCCCGGAAGTAGCGTTCGACGAGCTGCAGCGGCGTGAGCGCCTCCGCCGACCCGTCACCCAGCCGGGCGCGCGCCTCAACCTCGACCTGGCGGGAGATCGAGACGCTCGCCGCCCCGGCCAGCGCGGCCCGGAGCTCGCGCTCCCGCAGCAAGGGCTGCTGGTCGCTCCGGATTTGGACGAGCACCCGCACCACCGCCCCCTCGACCTCGACGGCCCGCAACGCCTGGAGGACCTCCTCTGCCGGATCCTCCTCCTGGCGCGCGTCTACCCGCACCGTCCGAAAAGGTCTGGCGTTGACCGGGATGAACTCCCAGCGCGCCCGGCCGCGCTCGAGCTCCACCCAGCAGAAGCCCTTTGGCTCCCCTTCCTCCCCGAAGTCGATCCGCTCCAGCGAGCCCGCGTAGACCACGGGCGGGTGGCCCCCCGGGTTTAGGTCTTGGTGCCGATGGATGTGCCCGAGGGCAACGTAGTCCCAGACGGGGTCGGCGACGACCGATTTGAGCACAGCCACGTCGCGGCCCAGCATCACGCTCCGCTCCGAACCCATCTTGGCCTCAGCTACAGAGAAGTGCCCGACCAAGAGCCGCGGCATGTCGTGCCCGGCCGCCTCTTGGGCCAGGTTCTGTAGCACGTCGGAGACCACCTGGCGCAAGGCGATCTCCAGCTGCTCGATCGACTTGCCCTGATTCTCCTGACGCACGAGCAGTCGGTTGCGCATCGGGTAGGGCACCCAGGCCAGGTAGACAGGCCCCCGCCGGGTCTGCACCACCCGACCCTCATCCTTGCTGCCAACCATGACCCCCGGCACGCCCAGCGCCCGGAAGATGTCTACGCTGCTGGCGCGGGCAGCCGTCGCCGGCATGTCGTGGTTGCCCACAAGCAGCAGCGTGGGAGCAGCGTCCGCCAGCCGTTTGATCCGTTGGGCAAACTCGCGCTGCTGAGTCGGTTCGGGATCACGATGCTTGAAGGCGTCACCCGCAAAGAGGACAAGGTCGGCCTGGTGACTCAGAGCATGGCCAATCACCTCGTCCAAACGTGCCAGGAAATCCCGCACCCGGGTCGAGGTGCCGGTGACGGGATCGAGCCGGCCATAGTTCTCCATGCCGACATGGATGTCGGCGAAGTGCAAGACTCGGATCGGTTCGGGCATGGTGAGACAGAACCTTGGCGGATAGGCTGAGAGGAATTATCGCGCCGGTGAGGACATAGGCCAGCCCCGAGCTTCGGTCGTGCTGCGGTCACGGCTCCGACAGGTCGGCGGAGGGCACCCTGCCACAAGCACGCATCCCCGCGTATGCCAGTCCGTGTCCTTCAGAATGGCACACTCAGTATGCTCTCAGCTCTCTTTCTTCAGCCGGGTGAGCCAACGGTCGAGGCCTGAAGGGGGAACGTAGGCCTCCAGCCGGTCGATCAGCAACCCAGGTTCAGCTTCACACAGGAGCAGGGCGCGATGTTCGTTGTAGATGAAGCCCTCCTCACGGGCACGCTCGACCTGCTCCAGGAGCGGGTCGAAGTAACCGAGCACGTTCAGGAGGCCTACGGGCCGACTGTGCAGCCCGATCTGCGCCCACGTCAGGATTTCGAACAATTCCTCCAGCGTGCCGAAGCCGCCCGGCAGGGCGATGAAGGCGTCGGAGACCTCCGCCATCATCGCCTTCCGCTCGTGCATCGAAGAAACGACGCGCATCTCGGTCACGGCCGGATGGGCTAGTACCGCCGTATTGAAGCCTTCAGGGATGATCCCGATGACCTTGCCGCCCGCGGCCATCGCCGCGTCGGCGACGGCGCCCATCATTCCTGTACCGCCGCCGCCGAAGACAACCGTGATCTCGCGCTCGGCAAGGACCCGGCCCGCATCACGGGCTGCCTCCAAGTAGGCGCCTCGGACCGTGTCGCTCGATCCACAATAGACACAAACGCGCTGCAAACCGCTCATTCAGACTCCGCGATCAGTCGCCGTGGGGATCCCCAATCCAACGACTGCTCTGACCCACTCGGGCACACGCCCCGGTCCAGGCCCGCCGACCTCTCGCCCACCACGCCCGCTTCTCGACGCTACGCGCCCAGGCATTCCCGCACGCGGGCGGCCAGGGCGTCAAGCTCCTCCCGAGTTGCCACGCTCAGGCGCTTGGCACGGCGCAGGCCAAAGCCATCACCGGCGAACCGCGGAAGGATATGCAGGTGAATGTGCATCACCTCCTGGCCCGCCGCGCGCCCGTCGGCTAGATAGAAGTTCACGCCCTCACAAGATACGCCGGTGGTCCTCAGGGCCGCTCCCAGACGCATGGCAACGGTGAACATCCTGGCCCCCGTTGCCTCGTCCAGGCCAGCCAGGTTCGAGCTGTGCCGGTTCGGAACCACCAGAAGATGACCGTCATTCACCGGCAGGATGTCCATGAACGACGTCACCAGCTTATCGTGATAGACGAGGCTGGCTGGCGCCTCACCCCCTATCACGCGGCAGAAGATGCAGTTAGCCTCGCTGGACATGGAGCACCCCCGCTTCATCGACGGCCCGACAGGGTGACGAGCCTCCTGCCCGGAGAGGAAACCAGCAGGCGTGGTCGCTGTGCCAAAACCCAACCGCCACACCTACCAGGTCTCTCGGGAGATCCGGGCTCCTGATCACACCCGTGGAGGAAACCACAAGTCCGACGGCAAGGCAAGGGGTATCGACGATCTCGTGCGACGAACGGCGAGGCAGGACATTGCTGGAGATGCCGATGACCAGCTTTCGGCGAGGGACGGCGGTCGTCGTACTGTGCTTCCCGGCCCCACGTCCTTCCGACAACGGAACGCCGGGCCTGGATGGCCCGGCGCCGATCGATGCTATACGCTGGAGAGCCGGGGACGCCAACCCCGGCTCTCATCTAAGGAGGAGAAGAGAATCCGCCCTTCCGAGCATTACTCTAGCAGAGTTGGGCGCCGCCCGCTGGTCCGGTACCCGATGGAAAGCCTACGGAATCCCTACGGAATCCCCGATTCGGCCAGTTATCCATCCTGCCGACCGCCCGGGAGCTCCCAAGAAGAACAGCCGTTGACAGGACGCCCGATCTGCGCCCACGCCCCTGCCCAAGCTCTCTGTGGGTATAATCCACCTCGTTTTCCCTGGGAGGAGGCATGCTCCTCGATTGGTGCTTGGCCCTAACGCCCCTGCTGCTCATCGTGGTTCTGATGATCGGCCTCCGCTGGGGCGCGGCCAAAGCCGGCGCAGCCGGCTGGCTGGCTGCAGTGCTGATCGCAGTGCTGCGGTTCGGAGCTGGCATCGACCTCCTGGCAGTGGCCCAGGTCAAGGCACTGCTTCTCAGCCTCGACGTCCTGCCCATCATCTGGGGTGCGTTCCTGTTCTACCGCGTGGCGGACGAGGCCGGCGCCATCCGGACCATCGGCCAGGCGCTGCCTCACCTCACCGCCGACCGTGGCATGCAAGCCCTTCTGATCGGGTGGGCCTTTGCCACGTTCCTCCAGGGCGTCGGAGGGTTCGGCGTCCCCGTGGCGGTGACCGCGCCCCTGCTCATCGGCCTTGGCTTCTCCCCAATGACGGCTGTGCTCGCGCCCTCGGTCGGCCACTCGTGGTCGGTGACTTTCGGCTCTCTGGCCTCCTCTTTTCAGGCGTTGATCGCCGGATCAGGACTGCCGGGCGAAAGCCTGGCCGCCGCCTCCGCCACCTTGTTGGGCCTGGCAGGGATCGGCTGCGGCATCATGGTCGTCATCATCGCCGACGGGCTGCGGAGCCTCCCCCGGCTGCTACTGCCCGCCCTGATCCTGGGGGCGACGATGGGAACCGCCCAATATCTCCTGGCGACTCATGGCCTGTGGAACATCGCCGGCCTGGGCGCCGGGATCGTCGGTCTGGCTGGCGCATTCGTCCTCGCCCGAGTGTACCGGGGGACTGACCGGCCTGATTCCAGAGCCCTCGATAGGCGCGTCTTGCTGCTAGCCCTGTCCGGATATCTCGCCCTGATCGCCATCACCCTCGCCATCCAACTCTAC
>CAYQUY010000013.1:0-19231 GCA_964420755.1 uncultured Anaerolineaceae bacterium | reverse complement strand
GGCGGTAAAACTCACCGCCCTCACCCACCCCGACGCTCGCACCCACGCCTGCCTTCACCCTCATCGACGGACCGTACCTGCAGTCGGTGACCGCCTCCTCCATCGTGATCGTCTGGGACACCGATGAGGCCTCGACCGGCGAGGTCGCCTACGGTGAGACGGCCAGCTACAGCGCGCGCCTCGCCGACGCCACTCCCGCCACCCGCCACGCAGTCACGCTCGTCGGCCTACGCCCCTACACGACCTACCACTATCGCCTCGAATCCAACGGCTGGCCGCTGACCGAGGATTTCACCTTCCACACTGCCGCCGACACTTCCCAGCCCTCGTTCACCTTCGCCGTCTTCGGCGATACCCGCACCGGCCACGACCGGCATCGGACGGTCGTCGATCGCCTGATCGCCCTGGCACCTGACTTCGCCCTACACACTGGCGATCTTGTCAGCAGCGGTTCCAGCGCCTCGGATTGGGAGACCTTCCTCTCCATCGAGCGCCCTCTGATGGCCCTCGTTCCGATCTTCCCCACCCTTGGCAACCACGAGCAGGATGACCCGCTCTACTTCGACCTCTTCTACCTGCCCGGCAATGAGCGCTGGTACACTTTCGACTACGGCCCCGCCCGCTTCGTCTGCCTCCAGATCGACGGCATCGCCAGCTTCGGCCGCTCGAGCGAGCAATACGCCTGGCTCGAGGCGACGCTGGCCGCCAACTCCCAGCCCTGGCTCTTCGTCTATTTCCACGTCCCGCCCTACTCCGCCCTGCAAGAGGACGACTTCCAGCTCGCCGTCCGCCAGACGGTCGTGCCGCTCTTCCAGCAATACGGCGTCGACGCGGTGTTCAACGGCCATCACCACGATTACCAGCGCATCCTGGTGAATGGGATTACTTACATCATCAGCGGGGGCGGTGGCGCCGAGACCTATCCTGTCACCCAGGCGTATCCGGGCCTCCTCGCCTACTACAACGGCATCCATGTTCTCTACTTCACCCTGACCGGCGACACGCTCACCGGCCAGGCGATGACGCCCGAGGGCGACGTCTTCGACACCTTCACCATCGCCCCGCGCCCGTAGGTGCGCGCCGCTGACCATTCACCCTACAATATACGCATGCGCCTCCTCTTCATTGCCTCGCCCGATCTCTGGTCCACCGGCCACGGCCCCGACCATCCACTCAAGCCCGAGCGCCTGCGCCGGACGTACGAACTGCTCGACGAGTATGGCGCCCTTCAGGCGCCCAACGTCCGCCTGACCCCGCCGCGCCCCGCCGAGGATGCCGAGCTGTCCCTCTTCCACACGCCCGATTACCTCGACACTGTCCGCCGCTTGAGCGCGGGCGATCTTGATGTCGACGCCGGGGCCTATGGCTTCGGCCCCGGGGACAATCCCGTCTTCCCCCACATGGATGAGATCGAGCGCCTCAAGGTCGGCGGAGCACTTGTCGGCGTCGAAGCCTTGCTGCGCGGCGATTGCGACGTCGCCTTCCACTTCGCTGGCGGCATGCATCACGCCTGGCGCGACCGGGCCTCCGGCTTCTGCGTCTTCAACGACCCGGTCGTCGCCATCGAGGGGCTGCGGGGTCGGGGCCACCGGGTTGCCTACGTCGACGTCGACGTCCACCACGGGGACGGCGTCCAGTTCGCCTTCTACGATGCCGACCAGGTGCTCACGATCTCCCTCCACCAGGACGGGCACACGCTCTTCCCCGGCACCGGCTCGGTCGACGAGATCGGCCGCGGCGCCGGCGAGGGCTTCAGCGTCAATGTCCCCTTGCCCCCCTACACCGGCGATGCGGACTACCTGTGGGCCTTCGACGAGGTTGTCCCACCGCTCCTC
The DNA here is from genome assembly GCA_964420755.1 of uncultured Anaerolineaceae bacterium. Classification (GTDB taxonomy): domain Bacteria; phylum Chloroflexota; class Anaerolineae; order Anaerolineales; family E44-bin32; genus DATEAV01. Next base: position 17,396 of record CAYQUY010000013.1, on the reverse strand, counting down.
GCCCGTTTCAAGCCCGACTTCCTGGTCACCCAGCTCGGCGTCGACACCCACGTTCTCGATCCCCTGGCTCAGCTCCGGCTTACGACCCACGGCCAATCGGCCGTCTTCCAGCGCCTAGCCAAACTGGCGCCCTCCCGCTGGCTGGCGCTCGGCGGGGGCGGATACGAGCTAGACGTCGTCCCTCGTGCCTGGGCGCTGGCCTTCTCCGCCATGGCGGGGCTCACCCTCCCCGACGAATTGCCGTTGCGCTACCGCACACGCTATGGGGGCGATCGCTTGCATGACACCGCTGTCCCCAGGGTCGACGAGATTGTCGCCGGGCGAGTGCGAGACCGCGTTGAAGACGTCGTCAGCAAGGTCAAGGCCTTGCACGGGCTCGAATAGCACGCTCTCGTCAGCACACGCTGCTCACCCGCCCCACTCCTGCGACATCTGGCGGCAACTGAAACGGGTTGTCAGTCCCATTCCGGCTCGCTGTTCTCCTTTACGTGCGTGACCGGGCAGTCGTATACTCGACCTCATCGCTCTCGCTGCTGCTTGCGCGACCGAAGGGATGCGCTCGGCTCCTCACACGCCCTTCCCGAGCCAAGCCTCTGATGGACCAGGAGGACTCCCCATGTCGCCTGAACTGACCCCCGACCAGATGTGCCGCAGCTGTAACCTCGAAACTATGGGCTTCGACACCACCGACGATCTCAAACCTCAGGATGAGATCATCGGCCAGCCGCGCGGGGTACGAGCGATTGAGTTCGGCATCAGCATCCGCAGCCCGGGCTATAACATCTACGTCATGGGTGACCCCGGCACCGGTCGGACCACCGCCACCGAACGCTTCATCGAGAGCCGCGCCGCCAAAGAGCCTACCCCACCCGATTGGGCCTACGTCAACAACTTCGCCGAACCCCAAAAACCGATCGCCCTGCGCCTGCCCCCCGGCGCCGCCACGCGGCTGCGCCAGGACATGGATCGACTGGTCGAGGGTCTGCAGAAGTCCGTCCCCCAGGCCTTTGAAAGCGAGGCCTTCCGCGACGCGACTCATCAACTGCAGCACTCTCAGGAGGAGAAACGCCAGCAGTTGTTCGCCGACCTGCAAGCGCAGGCTGAGGCTGTCGGCGCGGCCGTGATCGCCTTGCCCAGCGGGATGCAGATCGTCCCGGTCAAGGACGGCCAGCCCATGTCGCCACAGGAGTTTGCTTCCTTGCCCGAGGAGGCCAAGCAGTCCTGGCGCAAGGGTTCGCAGGCCCTCGAGGATCGAATGGACGAGACCCTCCATCGTTTGCGCGCATTGGAGGGTGAGGCCGAGAACGCTGTCAAAGATCTTGTCCGCAACCTGGCCAACTCGCTGGTCGAGGCGCCAATCGGGGAGCTCAAGAAGCGCTACGCCGAGGATGAAGAGACCGTTGCCTACCTTGACAGCACGAAGACCGATCTGCTCGACCACATCGACCTGTTCCGGGCGGCCCCGGAGGGCGACAGCCCGCAGACGATGCCGCTGCCCACGCAGATGGCCGCCCAAGTTCCGGCTGAGCTCCGCACCCGGCGCTACCGGGTGAATGTCATTGTCGACAAGGGAAAGACCGGGGGCGCGCCAGTCGTCGTCGAACACAACCCGTCCCTGCCCCGGCTGGTGGGACGCATCGAGCACGAGACGCGCTTCGGCGGCGAGGTCGTGACCGACTTCACCCTGATTCGCGGCGGCGCCCTCCAGGCCGCCAACGGCGGCTTCCTCGTGCTGCGGGCCCGCGACCTGGCGGCCGAGCCCGGCGCCTGGGACACGCTCAAGCGCGCCCTGGTCGAGGGGATGGTCCGCCCCGACGATCCGGTCACGCGCTCCATCTCGGCAGCGCGCACCCTCGACCCCGAAGCCATCCCCTTGGACGTCAAGGTGATCCTTGTCGGGCCCGCCGCCCTTTACCACCTTCTCTACGAGGGCGACGAGGACTTCCGCACCATCTTCAAGCTGATGGCCGACTTCGACGACCAGATGCCGCGCACGCCCGAGAACGAGCGCGAGTACGCCTTGTTCATCGCCACGCAGTGCAAGCTGGAGGGGCTTCTGCCCTTCGACCGCAGCGGCGCCGGCCGCGTGATCAACTACGGCTCGCGCCTGGCCGAGTCGCAGACCAAGCTCAGCACCCGCTTCGGCGATCTCGCCGACCTGCTGCGTGAGGCTTCCTTCTGGGCCGCCAAGGCAGGCAACAAGGCCGTCACCTCCCAGGACGTCCAGCGGGCGCTGGATGAGCGCGAGTTCCGCCGCAACCGGGCCGAGACCCGATTGCGGGATGAGATCCTCAAGGGGACTCTGCTGATCGACACCAAGGGCTCGGTCGTCGGTCAGGTCAACGGGCTATCGGTGGCCGCGGTCGGCCGCTACGCCTTTGGCCTCCCGACGCGGGTGACAGCCCGCACGTTTGCCGGCAAGGAGGGAGTGGTCCAGATTGACCGCGAGGTCGAGCTGGCCGGCCCTATCCACAACAAGGGCCTGATGACCCTGGTCGGGTATCTGGGCGGGCAGTACGCCGAGGAGAATCCACTTTCGCTCTCGGCCCAGATTACCTTCGAGCAGACCTACGGCGGCGTCGAGGGCGACAGCGCCTCCTCAACAGAGCTGTTCGCTCTGCTCTCAAGCCTCTCGGGCATCCCCATCAAGCAGGGGATTGCTGCCACGGGTTCGGTCAATCAGCGCGGCGAGATTCAGGCCATCGGCGCGGTGATGGAGAAGGTTGAAGGCTGGTTCGAGGTCTGCAAAGCGCGGGGGCTGGACGGGGATGTCGGCGCCATCATCCCAGCCTCCAACATCGACAACCTGATGATCCGGGAGTCGGTGCGGCAGGCCGTGGCTGAGGGCAAGTTCCACCTGTGGGCGATCTCGACGGTCGATGAGGGCCTCGAGATTCTGACAGGGGTCCCGGCATCCAAGGTCCACGCCGCGGCCAAGGCGCGCCTGGCGCATTTGGCGGAGATAGCCAAGAGGGCCGAGGAGAAGGAATAGGGCCGGTCGAGCCCCCCGATCGGCGCAGCAACCGCTCTCGCGTGACGGGCCAGGGTGGGGAATAGGCGGCACAGGTCGCGGCGCCTGCGATCGCCTTCTGCGCTATGCCACCGCTGATGCGCCTAGTTCCCAGAGACCTCCCAGGCGGCGCCCTCGAGACCCATCGACCTGGTCCTGGCGTTCGCCCGGCACCCTCGAGCATCGCTCGAGCTTTTTCAGAGCCCTGGCCCGGGAGCTGTCCGGGCATCGGAGGCCTTCACGCGGGCGCTCATGATGCTCGAGGCATAAGGGCCGCCAGCCATCAAACGAGAAGAGTCCGCGTTGCGCTCACCAGCAGGCTCACACCGAAGTAGAGGAGCGCGATGCCGGTCAACCCAAAGACGGCCTTCTGGAATCGCCCGCCAAGGAACTGTCCTCCCTTATAGGACACTGCCGAGAGGAAATAGTCCCACACGAAGTCGCAGATCCAGTGCGACAGCGCCAGCGCCACGAAACCCCAGACCCCGAAGGCGACGGACTGCAGGATGAGGGCCGCTCCGATCGTCGCCCACCAGACGAAGAAGTACGGGCTTCCGAGGCTAAGCACGATCCCTGCCACCAAGGGAGAGCGTCCGTCGCTCGTCAAGCCCACCTCCGCGTGACGGGCGCTGTGCAGCATGCCAATGCCCATGACCAACAGAACGATGCCTCCGACGAGCCCGATGGCTGCGGTCAGGACGGGGCGGTCCAGGACACGGCCGACACCAAGGTAGACCGCCACCATCAGCGGCCACTCTGCCAGCCCATGCCCAACGGCCACGAGGGCTCCGGCATGGGGCGATCGGCTGCCCTTGCCGATAGCGACCGCGGTGATCGGCCCGGGCGACATGACGCCGGACAAGGAGACCACTACCGCTTCAGAGAGGAAAGCCAGGAAGGGCATTCGCCGCCTCCGCCCTTGTGTGCAGGATAAGTCACAAACCTGCCGGTGTCACGCCCGAAATGGGCCCCGCGGCTGGTTGTACCGTCTTCTCGAAACACGCCGGCCCTCTTACCCCCCACCAGCCAGAGCCCTTAGCGCCCCTCGCCCGCTCCGATGCGGCCTCCGAGCGGTCAGGCCTTGTTCAGCAGGACGCCCAGGTTCCGAGCCAGGCTGGGAAGATCCTCAAGCAAATCAAGTTCCTGCAGCTTGGCCAACGTGTCCAGCGGTAACCGGTCGGCTGTGGTCCCAGCCAGGATGAGCTCCGTCTCTTCCTCGCTGAAGCCGCTCTTGTCCTCGATGCGACCCACGAATTCCCGATTCTCCGGGCAGGCCTGTTGGCAGAGCATGCACCCCAGCAGGCTGTTGTGCCAGACCGGGTTGATCCAGCCCGGAAAGTCGCCGGCGCGTTCGTTTTGGTAGGCCAGACAGCGCTCGGCATGCAGCAGGAAGCGGTCCTCGCGGATCGCCCCGGTGGGGCAGTGGCGTAGGCAGGCCGTGCACTTCTCACATCGGGCCAGCATCTGCGGCTCGCGCCAGGGATCATCGGCAGGGGGCATGTCAGAATAGCACCCCACCAGCTGATGAAAGCTGCCCATGCCCGAGACGTAGGTGATGTTATTCCTCCCGTAGTCAGCCAGCCCGCTGGAGACCGCCAGCGTCTTGAGCGGCAGCCGGGTGGGGGCTGCCTCGTACCCTTCTCGGGCCAGGAGCTCCCCGGCCGAGGTCTGCACCCGTCGCGTCGTTGACTGATAGCCGACATAGGTTGGCGGCAGGATCCCTGCCACGTCTCTTCCTTTCCAGCGGAAGAACGTCCGGAACGTCGGCACAGGCACCGCGAGGACGATCATCGACCTCACCGCCGGGAGCTCCTCAGGCGGCTCGAAGGAGAACCAGGTAAGCCGCTCCTGGTAGAACGTTTCGTCAAAGAGGGCCTGCTCATGGCGGCCAACAATAGCCTTCTTGATATTGGGCAGGTGCTCGATCGGGACAATCCGGGCGGGCCAGCCTAGATCCACGGCGCAACCTCAGAGAGAGATGGGTTACGGCAAAGCCGTACGGAGGCCCAGGGGCATCGCCCGACTTCCGGCCGAACCTCGACACTCGGCGCGGAGGTGGGATGTCACTCGGGTCGCAGGGTCACGCTCCAGCTGCATTCGGCGACGCCCTCTTGGGGCTCGGTCACGAGTCGGAATTGATCCGAGGGCGAGAAGATGGTCAGCTCCTGCGTGTGCGTCTCCGTGCTTGGCCCGCCCTCGTAGGTATAGGTCGCCCACCAATAGACATCCATTGCGCTGGACTCGCCGAGCGGACCGATCTCCTCGATTCTGATAGCCATCAGACACGAGCTGTCCCCGACCCGACCGGCGGTGGCCTCCACGATGTGGCGACTGGAAGGCTCGGGAAGGGAGAAGGGCTCTGAGGTGAAGGCGCCCTCGCCAGAGAAGGACACGGCTCCCTCGGGAAGGGCGGCGGTGGGCTGAGCTTCGGTCGTGGGGGCGGCCTGGGGTTCGGTCGTGGCAATGGGCTTTGCTTCGGTCGGGGCAGTGGCGGGTGCTCCGCCAAGTGGCGAAGTCGGCGCCCCAGTCGTTGCTGTGGGAGGAGCGGCGCTGCCTCCACAGCCAGCAAGCAGCACTGCCAGCACGAGGGTCAGTATCAAACCGGCCCGCATGTTCAGCCTCCTCCGTCGTGGTCGCCTTCGGTTACGGTCTCAGGCAATGGGCCCGAAGATGGGGTAGACCGGCCTCAAGTCCACCTTCAGGTTAGCGCAATCGCCGTGGCGACGCAACACCCGAACTCGTTACCAATGCTTGCGCGCCCCGGCTAGGTGTATCCCCTGTGGATCGCGGCAATCCCCCTGCGGTCGCACCGTCGGGCGGCACAGCGGCTCGATGCAAATACCCGGCGCGAGTGTGTCCGCCTGGCACCTCGGCGGAACAGGCGGGCGCCTGCGAGGTCGGGAAGCCGATCACAAGCTCATCATTCCACCCTATCCCCCGGGCGGCGACGCCTATCCTACAGTCGGCCCAGCGTGGCGCCAATCCGCTCCACCGCCCGCTGGATGTTTTCGTCCGAGTTGGCATAGCTCAGGCGGAGATACCCCTCGCCCCACTCACCGAATGCCGTTCCGGGAAGAGTGGCTACCCCCGCCTCAAGCAGAAGGTGGTCGGCAAGCTCCTTTGATCCCTTGCCGAAGGGGCGGATGTTCGGGAACGCATAGAACGCACCGCTGGGGCGGGCGCAGGACATGCCGGGAATGGCGTTCAGGCTGTTGACAATGAGGTCGCGGCGCCTTCGATAGGACTCAACCATCTTGTCGACCGCATCTTGAGGGCCCCTCAGCGCTTCCACCCCTGCCCTCTGCACGAAGGTGCAGGTGCACGAGTTGCTGTTGATGATCAGTTTGGTGAGGTGGCCGACGAGTTCCTCGGGCATCACGCCGTATCCCAGTCGCCAACCGGTCATGGCATAGGTCTTGGAGAATCCGTCCAGGATGATCGTCCGTTCCTCCATGCCGGGAATAGCTGCGATGCTGACAAACTGGCCTTCATACTGAATCCGATTGTAGATCTCGTCGGAGAGGACATAGATGCCGGTGTGGCGCGCAATGTCAGCGATATCTTCCAGATCCCCCCTTGGCAGGACGGCGCCGGTGGGATTCTGAGGCGAGTTGAGGATGATGAGCTTGGTTCGACGCGAGACCTTGCGCCGGAAGTCATCCAGGCTCATCCTGAATCCACTGGCCTCATCCAACCGGATGGGCACCGGGGTCGCTCCCGTGAACCCGATCATTGCTTCGTAGACTGGAAAGCCTGGGTTGGGATAGATCACTTCATCCCCTGGCTCGAGCAAGGCGAGCATCGTGTAGAAGGCGATGATCTTCGAGCCCGTGGTGACGACAACCTGGCTGGGGTCCACATCAATTGCTCGCGTTTGGGATATGTCCTCGGCAATCGCCTCTCTCAGCTCAGGGATACCCGGAGCCGGTGTATAGCCTGTCTGCCCGGATTCGAGGGCTTGTACTGCCGCACGGACGATGTGGCCCGGAGTAGGAGAATCCGGCTCACCGATCTCCAGGTGGATGATGTCGCGCCCTTGGGCTTCCATTGCGGATGCCGTGGCCAAGACTTCGAGGGCGCCCTCGCCGGGGAGTTTCTCGACTCTTTCCACCACCTTGATCCGGTTGGACTGCATGGTCCCTCCCTTCCCTCTCTCCGACTTCGGAAGTCCACAGGACTTCCGAAGTCGGAGAGAGGCAACTCACCGAAGCAGTTCCTCGATCACCCGGCGCATCGATTCGCGGTAGTCCTGGATGGCGTTACGTCCTCTGGTGCTCAGCCAGATCAGGGTGCGAGGCTTTCGGTCGACAAACACCTTCTTGATCCTCACGTAGCCGCCTTTCTCCAGCCTAGCCAAGTGGGCGGCCAGGTTGCCTCGTGTCAGGCCGGTCTGCTGCAAGAGGAAAGTGAAGTCGGCGCGATCCACGACGCACAGGACAGCCAGGATCCGCAGCCGGGCCGGGGCGTGCACATTGGCGTCGATGTCGGCGATCCGCGTCAGCTCCCTGGGTACGATGCCCTCAGGCGGCATGATTGGTCCCCCCGTCGGCTGCTACGACGTCGCCAGTCTGCGCCGGGTGGCTGCGCAGGAACCGGACGAAGACGGCGGCCCCAAAGACAAGGGCGATGCCGTCCAAGGCCAGCGTCGGCATATCGGTCTGCCAACCGGTGAGTTGCCCTGCTACCCCGAGTACGGAGCCGAGACCGGCGAAGGCGCACATCCGCCGCAGCCCGGTCCCCAACCCGACCAGGCCCAGGTAGAGAATCCCGACCAGGAAGAAGATCCAGAGTGCCCCGGGTCCGACCCAGCTGGGTCGCATCCCCAATCCGATCCCTAGCAGGATGCCCCGCAGAGCAGGTCCAGCAGGCCATCCTGGTGGTAGCTGAGATACGCCCGTCGAGCCAATCTCCCGAACTGCTAGTCCCGTGGCATGGCGCCCCTGTTCAGAGTCTGTTGCCCATACTAGTTTGCTTCGCAAACTCCTCACCCATAGTTCACACCCCGCTGGGGAGAAAGTCAACACGCCGGCCTCCGCAGGTCACTGAACTACCGAAGTCAGTGCCCTGGGCTTATGCCAACGGCCGGGCCTTCATCGTCTGGGGAATCGGCAGTTCAAGGAGTCTCAAGAGGGTCGGCGCGATTTGAAGCTGTGAGACGGTCTCCCCCGTCTCCCCCTTGCCGCCGCCGGCGGGCGGCACAATGTACAGCGGCACATTGCGGACATCCGGTGTCGTCCCACCGTGGCCATGGTCGCTGTTCATCCCGTGGTCGCCGGTGACCAGGACGGCGTAGCCCAGGCTCAGCCATTCGGGGATAAGGTTGGCCAGGACCATGTCCTGGTGAGTGGCGTGGCTGCGGTACTCCCGTGTGTCGGCCCCGTACAGCTCGCCCAGGTAGTCCATCCCCATGGGGTGGATGAGCAGGTAGTCGGGCGAGAACTTGCGGACGAGCCAGGCCCCGGTCAGAAAGAGCTCCTTGTCCGGGTAGGAGTCTTCCATGTAGAAGCGACCGTGCTGGATCGGCAGGGCCTCGTCATCGACCTCCCGGTCGTTGATCGGATCGAAGGGGGCCCGGTTGTAGAGTTCTGAGATCCAGTAGTAGGCAGCGGCTGCTGTGGTGCGACCGTGCTTGCGCGCCTCCTCGAAGATGTTGGGCACCGTCGACCGCCGTATGATCTGGTTGCTCACCACGCCATGGTCACCAACGCCCAGCCCGGTGTGGACTGTTTCGTACATCGGCCGCGAAAGAGTGGGCAGCTCGCCCCGCACCGAGTAGCGGGTGCCCCGCTCGGTTTCCACAAGGTATTCCAGATAGCCCATCCGCTCCTTGGCCACGTCGTCGCGCAACGCGTCGGAAAGAACCAAGACGACCTTCATCTTCACACTCCTCAATCGGGTCGTGGATAAGCCCGTTTCAACGCGAAAGGCTGCACTTCTCGCCCAGGGTGGGGCAATTATCTCCCCTTGGAGACGGGCGTCAAGCCCGATAGATGAGCCTTGACGACGCTTGACCTCGCGACCGGCACGCCATCCCCTCACCATATGCAGCAAAGCCGGGCGCCTTCTCAGGCAGGGGTGACATCCCTCGCTCGAAGAGGATGATGTGTGTTAGGTCGGAAAAGCGGATCAGGCGAGGTACACTTAGGCTGCATCCGATTTGAGGCTGCGTCCTGTCCCCGCACTTCGCAGAAATGGAGCCAGTCAAAAATGAGCTTCAAAGTCCTGCCTAAGGCTGCGCTGCCGCAATGGGTGGAGCGGCTGTGCAACGGATACCGGGTAGTCGGGCCCAAGCCCCTGCACGGCCAGCACATCTTCGGCGATATCCATTCCGCGGCCGAAATGGACCTCGGCTACCCCACCACGGTCATCCCCCCCAAGAAGTACCTGCTTCCCCAACGCGAGGAGCTGCTCGCCTTCAAGAGCAGTGGCGGCCAGGTTGAGGCGCTGGTCGAACCTCAACCCACCATCGTCCTGGGCATGCACACCTGCGACCTGCACGCCATCCACCTGCTCGACCGCGTCTTCTATCAGGGCTATGCCGATCAGCACTACATCGCCCGCCGGGAGAAGACCATCCTGGTCAGCATCGAGTGCCTGCAGCCGTGCATGTCCCACTCGTTCTGCAAGAGCATGGGGACGCTCAGCGTCACCGACGGGTTCGACCTGCACCTAACAGACATCGGTGACTGCTACACCGTCGATATCGGCACCGAACAGGGCGCCCACCTCCTGGAAGGCTTCCCCGCGGCCCGTGACGGCACCCAAGAGGACACCCATCGCCTCAACCGGGTGATGGCCGAGAAGTGGCCTCGCTTCCCCCTGCGCCTCGACTTTGACGTCACCGAGCTGCCCAGCCTGCTGTCGGTCAGCTATGACAGCTCGCTGTGGGAGGAGCTGGGGGACCGATGCCTGGCCTGCGGCATGTGCACCAATGTCTGTCCAACCTGCTATTGCTTCAACGTGGCCGACGAGGTTGACTTCACGCTGAGCGCGGGGAAGCGCTTCCGCGTCTGGGACTCGTGCCAGCTCGATCGGTTTGCGACCGTGGCTGGCGGCCACAACTTCCGCGCCAGTCGCGCCAACCGCCAGCGGCATCGCTTCTTCCGCAAGGGCAAGTACCAAACAGACGCTTACGGCTTGCTGGGGTGCGTGGGCTGCGGACGCTGCGCCCAGGCTTGCCTGGTTGACATCACCCCCGTTGATACCTTCAACGAACTCCGGCGCCGTTCCGCCAGCGGCGGGGCCAAGGAGGTGCAGCGATGACCACCTCGCTTCTTGAGACCCTGCAGGAACCTTCCATCTACCTGCCAACGATGGCCACCATTCGGGAAGTGCGCCAGATCAGCGAGAGGGACAAGTTGTTCAAGCTCGAACTGCCCGGCGGCCTCAGCCTCAACCATCAGCCAGGTCAGTTCGTTGAGGTCTCGATCTTGGGCGTGGGCGAAGCGCCCATCAGCATCACCTCCTCCCCCAGCCGCAGCAACGGTGACTTCGAGATCTGCGTCCGACGTTTGGGGGACCTGACGAGCGTGCTTCACCGGCTGGGTCCCGGAGACAGGGTCGGCATCCGCGGCCCCTTCGGCCACGGGTTCCCCTACCTGCGCTTCCGCGGGAAGGACTTGCTCTTCGTCCTGGGCGGGTTGGGGCTCCCTCCGGGTCGATCCCTGATCAACCAGGTCCTGGACGAGCGCTCCCTCTACGGCCGGGTCATCATCCTCTCCGGCGCCCGCAATCCCTCCGAACTGATCTTCATGGATGAGGTTGCCCAGTGGCAGGCTCGCGGGGACATCGAAGTGCACGTGACCGTTGACCGGGCGGACGAGACCTGGAAGGGCAACGTCGGCGTGGTCACGACGCTCTTCCCCAAGATCGACATCCATGCCCGCAACACGGTTGGGCTTACCATCGGCCCGCCGGCGATGTATCGCTTCGTCCTCATGGAGTTCCAGGCCAAGGGCATCTCCGAAGGCAATATCTACCTGAGCCTGGAGCGGCGCATGAAGTGCGGCGTGGGCAAGTGTGGCCACTGTCAGATCAACAACGTCTACACCTGCCAGAGCGGCCCCGTCTTCTCCTACGCCGAGATCAAACCCCTCGAGGAGGCGCTGTGATGGCAGCCAGGCCCAAGGTCGCTTTCTTCGAGTTCACCAGCTGTGAGGGCTGTCAGCTGACCGTCATTGACTCCCTCCAGACCCATCCCGAGTTGCTCGAGGCAATCGAGATCGTCCGTTTCCGCGAGGCCATGAGCGAAAAAGGGGATGACTACGCCATCGCCTTCATCGAAGGCTCCTGTTCGAGGCCCAGCGATGAGCTGGTGATCAAGGAGATCCGCGAGAAGGCAAAGCTCGTCGTCGCCCTGGGGGCCTGCGCTCACCTGGGCGGTATCAATGCCATTCGGAACCGGTCCGACCTGGGCGACGTGCGCCGCTACGTGTATGGTGACAAGGCCGAGTGGTACGAGACCTACCCGGCACGTCCCATCAGCGCCATCATCCCCGTCGACGCAGTCCTACCCGGATGCCCGATCGACCGCGAGGAGTTTGTGCGGGCCGTCAAGGCTTTGCTGCAGGGCCGCGCTCCCCAGCTCCCCGATTACCCCGTCTGCGTCGAGTGCAAGCTCAAGGAGAACGTCTGCGTCTACCTGCGGGGGAAGACTTGCCTGGGTCCCATCGCCCTCGCTGGATGCGACGCCATCTGCCCCACCTACGGGGACGGCTGCGAGGGCTGCCGGGGCTTAATCCCCAACCCCAACATCGAGTCGCTCAAGCAGGTGCTCTCCGAACACGGTTTGAGCCTCGAAGAGACAATGGCGAAGATGACGCTTTTCCTGACCTACCAGACCATGGAAAGAGAGGCGGTTGGCCATGGCAAAGGGAACGGTTAAGATCGACGTTCACCACATCACGCGCGTCGAGGGCCACGGCAACATCGTCGTCGACGTCAAGAACGGAGAGCTCAAGCAGTGCGAGCTGCAGATCGTCGAGTCGCCTCGCTTCTTCGAAGCCATGCTACGCAAGCGTCCCTACGGCGAGGCTTCACACCTGACCTCCCGCATCTGTGGCATCTGCGCCGTCGGTCACGCCACGACCTCCCTGCGGGCAACCGAGAAGGCCTTGGGCGTCGAGCCGAGCGAGCAGACCGTCCTGCTACGGAAACTCAACCTCCACGGCGAGATCCTCGATAGCCACCTCTTGCACAGCTACATGCTGGTAGCCCCAGACTGCCTGGGCGTTGGCAGCGTGATCCCGCTGGCCAAGACCGCCCCGGAAGTCGTCCTGCGCGCCCTGCGCATGAAGAAGCTGGCCGGCGACCTGTGCGCCGCCCTATGCGGACGGCACACGCATCCCATCGCCCTGACCGTCGGAGGCTTCACCCACTACCCTTCCGTCGACACGCTCCACCAGCTGCGCGAACGCCTGGAGGCGGCCCGGGCGGACGTCGAGGCCACGGTCGAGCTCTTCCAGAGTCTGCGCCTGCCCTCCTTCGAGCGCGAGACCGAGTACATGGCCCTGCGCAAAGAGGATGAGTACTGCTTCATCGACGGCGTGATTACCAGCACCGACGGCGGCACCTGGCCGGTCGAACGCTACCGCGAGGTAACCAACGAGCACATGGTGCCTCACTCCACCGCCAAGCGCGCCAAGAACCAGCGCACGGAGTACATGGTTGGGGCCCTGGCACGCTTCAACGTCAACCATGACAAGCTGCACCCCAAGGCGCAGGCAGCGGCCACGGCCCTCAACCTCAAGCCTAAGTGCACCAATCCTTATCTGATTACCGCGGCCCAGGTGGTTGAGATCGCGCACTGCGTGGAAGATGCCATCCGCCTGACCGATGTGCTCCTCGAGCGCAGCGTTGTCTGGGAAGAACCGGCGAAGCCCGCTCGCCTCTCGGGCGAAGGTGTCGGAAGCTGCGAAGTGCCGCGGGGCACGCTCTTCCACAATTACACGATCCAGGACGGCCTGGTGGTGGGCGCCAACTGCATCATCCCCACCGCCCAGAACCTGAACAACATCGAAGCCGATATGCGCGCCCTGGTCCCAACCCTCCTGAACCGGCCGAAGGAAGAGATCACGCTCTCGCTGGAGATGCTGGTCCGCGCCTATGACCCGTGCATCTCCTGCTCGGCGCACCTGCTGGATGTCCGGTTCGTCTGATCCAGTGGAGCCGGAGGCCCGCTCCGGTTCCAGGGGGCTGCTCATCCTGGCGCTGGGCAATCCCCTTCGAGGGGACGACGGGGTTGGCCCAGCCGTCCTGGAGGCTTTGGCACATTCCAGGATGATCCCGGACGGGGTGGAGTTGATCGACGGCGGGACGCCCGGGCTGGAGACGGTCTTGCTGCTACAGGGCCGGCGATGTGCTATCATCGTGGATGCTGCCGACATCGACAAGGCGCCAGGCGAATGGCAGCGCCTGTCATCGGACGAGAGCGCTGTCCGTTCCCGCGACGTGCAATTCGGCGGGGCGATCCACAACGCTGGGCTGGCTGAGGCACTGGCTCTGGGGCGGGAGCTGGACCTCCTGCCGCCCCGACTGACGATCTACGGCGTCCAGCCCCTCGAGCTGGGCTGGTCGTCCGAGCTGAGCGAGCCAGTGCGGAGGGCAGTCCCCGCAGTCTGCGCCGCCATCTTGGGCGAGATCGGCTGCGGCGCGGCAGCCAAGGATGCAGAGGATGATGGCCAAGATACTGATCATTGACGACGACCCGGACATCGTGCTGGCCTCCCGGCTTTGCCTGGAGAGGGCCGGCCACACGGTCCTCGAGGCCAGCAACGGCGCCGAAGGCTTGACGAAGATTAGGGCCGACCGGCCGGACCTGATTGTCCTGGACGTGATGATGGATACAGCCACCGAAGGCTTCCAGCTGGCGCTCAAACTGCGCAGCCGGGACCCCAAGTCAGAGTACGCATCCCTCCGGGACATTCCGATTCTGATGCTGACTGGCATCCACGCTACCACCCCGTTGCGCTTCGGACCCGATGAAGACTACCTGCCGGTGGACGAATTCGTCGAGAAGCCGATCGTTCCTGAAATCCTCGTCAAGAAGGTCCAGGCGCTTCTGACCGCCAAGAAGTAGCTTTTCCGCCAGGTGCCGGCGCTCCTCGGGAGAACATCTAGACGCGTGGCTGAGCATTCGTTGGAAACCCACACGCCAAAGGCTCTGATTCCGGGTGAGATTGCCCTAGCCAGTGGGCGTCTCATCCTGACCCGATGGGTGGCCGGCGTCCTGGTGCTGCTGCTGACAGCGCTCTTCGTCCGTGTGCTCCGCTTCCCCCTGCCCGAATGGTCACTCTACCTCAACGGTGCCATCATCCTGCTCTACAACGGCCTGTTGGCCTGGCTTGCCCGGCGCATTGACGCCGCCAACGCCGACCTCTACCTGCAGCGCCTCCGCCGGCTGGTCACCCTTCAGGTTGCGCTCGACTGGCTGGCCATGTCGGCCTTCCTGCACCTGACCGGCGGCATCACCAGCCCGGCCATCCCCTTCTTCCTCATCCACATGCTGATGGCCACCATCCTGTTGCGCGGACGATCCTCGATGATCTACGTGGTCCTGGGGACGGGTGCCCTGGCCACGATCGCTCTGCTGGAGCGGATGGGGGTCTTGCGCCATTTCACCATCATCGCCTCTCTTCCCCCAGAGCTGTATCGCGACCCGGTCTACATCCTGGGTCAGGTGGCGTTCTTCGCCATCGCGGCCTTCGCCACCGTGTATCTGGTGTCGGTCGTCATGAGGCAGCTGCGTGAACGGGAGCGCCAGGTGGTCGCCCTGCTGCAATCCGCTCAGGCAGTCTCATCCACCCTGAGCCTGCCGGCGGTTCTAACACGGCTGGCTCAGAGCGCCGCTCGCGCCCTCTCGGTGAGGCGGGCTTCGATACGGCTCCTCGACGGGACGGGCGAGCGTCTGCCGATGGTCGCAGCCTATGGGCTAAGCGAGACCTACCAGAACAAAGGCGAGGTCCTTCTCTCGCGCAGCCCGCTAGACCGGGAAGCCATGTCTGGCCACCCGATCCTGGTGGCGAATGCGGTGACCGACCCTCGTATCCAATACCCGAAGGAGGTGATGGCCGAGGGAATCGGAAGCATGCTGGTGGTCCCGATCATCGGGCGAGGCGCTCCCCTGGGCGTTCTTCGAGTCTACGGGGACCAGCCAGGTCGATTCACAGCGGAAGACATCGACTTCGTGGTGGCCGTCGCCAGCCAGGGCGCCGTGGCCCTCGAGAACGCCCTGGCCCACGAGACTCTCCAGAAGGCCGACCAGGCGCGGGGTCAATTCGTGCGCACAGTGACCCACGAGCTTCGGGCACCGGTCAGCGGCGCTCAAAGCCTGCTCAGGGTTCTGCTGCGGGGGATGAGCGGCGAGATCAATAAGCAGCAGCGCGAAATCCTTGGCCGGGTCGAGGCCCGCATGGACTCCCTGCTGCAACTGATCAACGACATGTTGGCACTGGCAGCCACCAAGACGGTCGAGCTCCAGGAGCCACCCAGACCCATCGCGCTGCAGCCCGCTGTTCAGCATGAGATCGACCTCTGCGCCCAGGAGGCCAGAGACAAGCAGATCCATCTGGTCTTCGAGGCTCCTAGCGTGGAACTCATCGTCCGGTCCACTCCCGACGGGCTATCGCAAGTATTCGGCAACCTGATCGGGAACGCGGTCAAGTACACGCCCCTGGGAGGGCGAGTCACTGTCCGGGTGACCCGGCAGGGTCCGGGCGCAGTAATCAGCATATCGGACACCGGCATGGGCATCCCGGCCGAGGACATGCCCCGCCTGTGGGAGGAGTTCTTCCGGGCCAGCAACGCCCGCCGGTCAGAGATAAGCGGAACCGGCCTCGGCCTGAGCATCGTCAAGCGACTGGTGGAAACCTACGACGGGCTGATCAGCGTCCAGAGCACCGAGGGCAAGGGGACGACCTTCACTGTCACTCTGCCTTTGATCTCCGAACCGACCGCTGCCTAGGCCTCCCCTCCCCACGAGGTTGACACGCAGACGCCCCGCTGAGGTCCACTGACAGTCAGGCGCGAGCAAGCCGACAGGAAGGATTCCCGCCAGGGCGCGGATGGCTCAAGGCAGGCGCCACCCGCCGATGGGCGGCTCCGTGAGGACGCTCTCGACAATCCCCGACAACCGCCGACCCTCCGGCGGCCGAATGCCGCTCCTCAGGGCGGCACCTACCCCAGGTTGGGCGCATAGCTTGCGACAAGCACAGGGCCTCCGAGGAAGGGGGCGTTCCTTCTCGGTCAGTCCTCAGTTGGCGCCGGTCCCGAGTGTCGCCAGAAATCCTGCGACGGGCATTTTGGCCATGATGCTATGCTGCAATCCGGCCGGCATGTACGCCCAAGTTCTCGGCCCGGCCTGCTGGAGGCCAATGCGAGAGGCAGCCGGGCGTTGCCTTCCAAGAAGTGGAGAGTGGCCTGCGTGGAATGCGTGTGCTCAGAGAGTTACTAGCCCGCGGTGGATCTGATCAGCATCGCCTTCACTTGCTCATCGGCATATGGGGCCCGTCTCGGGATGCTATCCCCGGGGGGGCCTTTGTGCTCCCGCAGGCTAGGTCGGCGAAGTTGGCGTGGTCAGGAGACCTTGCCTTCTCTACCCAGGTGTGACATACGTCGGTTGACACATCGGCCGACTCTGCGGTATTCTTCACGGAAAGGAGGGCTTGCAGGTCCGCCCTGGGCGCACCCGCCTCTTTCCTCCAACGCCGCCGCTCGACCTATGGTGGGCTTGGCGCGAGGGTTCAGTGAACGATCCCGGATGCCTCTCATCGAAGGGGAATGGACAATCTGAGCATACACCAGGACCACGCGTCGCGCGCGGTCCTTCGTTCCGGGGCGGGTTGGTCGAGGCCCCGGTCGTGCACGACGATCTCGTTCCGGCGGCCGCCCCGCATACCGCAGGGGCCATCTGGCCGAAGGTCCGGCTCGCGAAGACAAGAAGCGCCTGCCACTGGGTGAGGCGGGCTGCATGGCCGCAGAGATGCGGTTATCGCCGGGACCGGACTCCAGAGCGCACTTTGGGTTGGAGAGGAGGAGCAGGATGACGCCAGCTTCGCGCTCCGCGCCCGGCGGGGAAGCGGTGGGGGTGTACATCTGCCACTGTGGCACGAACATCGCCGGCATCGTGGATGTGGCCGCCGTGGCAGAGTACGCATCTCGACTGGAGGGCGTGGCCGTTGCCAGACACCACGACTACATGTGCTCGGATCCGGGGCAGGCCCTGATCAAGGACGACATCCGGGAGTACGGCCTGAATCGGGTCGTGGTGGCGGCTTGCTCGCCACTGATGCACGAGACGACCTACCGCCAGGCTTGCGCCGACGGCGGGCTAAATCCCTACCTCTTCCAGATGACCAACATCCGCGAGCACTGCTCCTGGGTGCACGAC